>JAWXBP010000317.1 GCA_034440135.1 Planctomycetia bacterium | reverse complement strand
TCCAGTTGTTGCCCGAATTCTGGAAAACTTCGGGCTGATGGAATTCTGTCGCGACTCCGCGGCGACAACGGCCGCGGAGGCCGCCCCGAATGGCAGGCCATTCGCCGCACATTTGACGTCCGCTCCGCGCTGCAAGACAATGCTGGAATGAAAGCGAATCACGCCAGTATTCTGCCCAAGCCCGTCGGCCCCGACTTTTTCCAGGCCTGTCCGTCGTGCGGTCAGCCCAAGTTCCTGGAATTCAAACGGTCAGAGCCGCCGGGCCGCCTTGGCCAATCGCCTCGCGCTTCCAGCGATACAGTATGTTCGTGCCTGACAGTCCGAGCCGCTCGGCCACCGACGACGCCGAATGCCCATCCAGCAGCATCTGCACGGCCTCCTGCTTGAACTCGCCGGCATACGAACGACGACCCTCACGCTGCGATTTCCGCTTGATCCGGGGCATAGAACCGTCCTTCCTGATTCCTTGAGAATAAGGTTTCGGACTGTCCAGAAAACCCCAAGCACCTCAGTGTGTGTGCTTTGGCGACGAGCGCCTCGGCCTGCGACTGATCGACGCCATTCAGCTCGGCGTTCAACGTCACGTTCAGGAAGTAACCGCTGTCATCCTTGTTGAGATTCACGGTCGCGGTCACCTTGATGTCGCTGGGCTTCAGAGAGATTTTGGCCAGCGCGCTAGCTGCCCCGATCGCACCGCCGAAGCAGGCGGAATAGCCCGCCGCGAACAATTGCTCCGGGTTCGTGCCCGGACCATTCGATCCCGGTGGGGAAAGATCAAGGTTGATCTTGCCATCCGGGCTCGTGGCTTTGCCTTCGCGGCCGGCGGTGGCACTGGCGGTTTCTGATGCAAGTACGGTCATGGACCTGTCTCCTTGGAAATGTCTTCCGATGAAGCGGGCTCAATCGAACAATTCTGACGGAGACGGATGGCCTTGGCGACGGACTATGACAAGCCCCGCCAAGGAAATGCGAACGGACGGGGGCGACGCGCCGCTGGCCTTCCGAAAGTCCAATATGGCCCCTTGGCCTTTAAAGATACGCGCGCGAGCTTGAAATTCGCCCCTAACGTCTGGTGAACAAAGTAGCTCCGGCCACGGCCCAAGGTCGAATGGCTTGACCGGGGTAGTCTATGGCCGACCTGCGCGTTTCAGAAACTCTTTGGGCTCATAAGTCGAGACGTTGTACGAGGGCTTAACCAATGAGCGATCAGGATGATGCCGAACGGTGACCAACGTGGAACGGAGACTCTCGGAATTCTGGTTTGTTGGTGTGTCTCGATACGTTCGCTTGGTACTTGCGGTCCGTCGGAAAAGACTCTGTCGAGGATTTCGTACCTACCGACTGTCTACTTTCCAGCGTAACGCGGCGGAACCCGCGACCGGACTCTTAACCTCGTTTTCGCGGGACGCGCGACCAATCCAAATTGACTCGCAAACGAGTATTCCACCTTGTTATACTACTGGCGTGAAAGCCTATTCAATTGCGCTCGTATGTTTTCTCTGCACCGTTTCGGCGACGGCCAGTGACGATCACGCTACTGATTTCGCCCGCGATGTACGTCCGATCCTGGAACGTGCTTGCTGGATCTGCCATGGCCCAGAAAAGCAACTCGGCGGATTGCGATTCGACTTGAAGCACGGAGCCTTGGCGGCGGGCGATTCTGGCGAACCAGCCATCGTCCCAGGCAACGCCAACGAAAGCGAGTTAATCCGCCGAATTGATGCAACAGATGCCGAAATCCGGATGCCCGCCGAAGCCGAATCGCTCAGTGACAGCGAAAAGCTAATACTGCGGAAATGGGTCGACGAGGGTGCCGAGTGGCCGGAGAGCGACAACCCAGTGACGCCGCTCCGCAGCGAGATGATTGTCACCGAAAAAGACCGCCAACACTGGGCCTACCGCCCATTGCAAGCGGTCGAGCCACCTGGCGAGATCGTCTCCGCCTGGCAGCGCACCCCGGTCGATCGCTTCATTATTGCGGCCCTGTCCGCTCAAGGTCTGTGTCCCAATCCGATCGCCGATCGGCGTGTGTTGATCCGCCGGGCGTACTTTGATTTGTTAGGGCTCCCACCTGCTCCGGAAGAAGTCGCGGCGTTTCTGGCCGACCCAGCGGTAGACGCCTACGAGCGATTGGTGGATCGACTTCTGGAGAGTCCTCACTATGGCGAGCGTTGGGGGCGTCACTGGCTCGACGTAGCCCGTTACGCTGATAGCGATGGGATGGAAACCGACCGGGACCGCCCGAACGCGTTTCATTTTCGCGATTTCGTGATTCGGGCCTTGAATTCGGATATGTCGTACCAGACGTTCGTGCGCTGGCAATTGGCTGGCGACGAATACGAACCTGACCATCCCGGAGCGCTGGCCGCCACGGGCTTTCTCACCGCGGCACCTAACCAAGTGCTGACAGTGCCGATGGAAGAGGAACGACTACGGCTGCGATTCAATGAGCTGGACGACATGGCAGCGACGACCGTGTCGGCGTTCCTGGGGCTTACCTTGGCTTGCGCGCGCTGCCACGATCACAAGTTCGACGCCATTCCGACACGTGACTATTATCGGATTCAATGCGCCTTCACGACCACGGCTCGCGACAATGTTGTGCTGGCAACACGGCATGAGGCCGCAAGCTACCGCGATCGCGCCGCGCGTTGGAGTGAAGCGCGCGACGCGGCAAAGTCACGCCTCGATAAGTGGTGGAAAGAACAAAAGCGGCTGCTCACGCCCGCTCTATTCGAAACGAAAATCGACGCGCTGCCGATCACCGTTGAGGAAAAGCAACAATTGCGAGCGACGGATTCAGAGCTCGGAATTAAGCTCGCAGAGAAGTTTGAGGAATTGCTCAAGCTGACTGACGATGACTACCAGGCGGCGTTCAATGATCAGCAGCGCCAGGAAGGTCGGCGATTACAGGCGGAATTGGAGGCGATCGACCGTGAAGAACCGGAATCGCCGCCCCGTGCTTTGGCGATCGTCGATACCGGTGCGGCGCCAGAGCCAACCTGGCTGCTGGCGCGGGGAGACTTCTACGCAAAACAAGAGCCGCTATCGCTGGGGTTTCTCACCGTACTGACCGGTAATAAGTCGCCCGAGGACTATTTGGGGACCACGCGCCGGGAAATGCCGACCGATCGGAGCACGGGCCAGCGTCGCGCCTTGGCCGAATGGGTGACCGATGTTGATCAAGGCGCTGGGGCACTCGCGGCGAGGGTGCTGGTCAACCGTGTCTGGCAGCACCATTTTGGCGACGGCCTGCTGCGCACCGCGAGCGACTTTGGCGTGCGCGGGGAGCCGCCCACGCATCCGGAACTGATGGAATGGCTGGCGCAGGAGTTGGTAAGCGGTGGCTGGCGAATCAAGCCACTGCACCGACAAATCATGACGAGCGCTGTGTACATGCAGTCGTCGGAGTTCAATGCCGAACAGGCCGCAATCGACCCGACCAATCGATTAAACTGGCGACGGCGTCCGCAACGGCTGGAAGCGGAAATCATCCGCGATGCCGTATTACAAGTCAGCGGAAAGCTGAACTTGCAACAGTTTGGCCCGGCCTTCAAGCCGCCGATTCCCGCCGAGGCGATGCTGGCGAGAAATACTCAAGACCCGTATCCGACGGACGCGCCAGACAACGCCGAGACGAGCCGGCGTTCCGTCTATATGTTCCACAAGCGCGTGGTGCAGTATCCATGGATGCAGGCGTTTGACGCACCGGACGCCTCCGTGAGTTGCAGCCGGCGCAATCAAACGACGGTCGCTCCCCAAGCGCTGGCGCTCATGAACGATCACTTTCTCCGCGATCGGGCGGCCAATTTTTCACAACGGCTTTGGGCGGAAAGCCAATCGCCCGATGACTGGGTGACCCGCGGCTACTGGTTGGCCGTTTCTCGCGAGCCAACGAAAGAGGAACGAATTGCTTGCCGCCAATTCCTTAAAGATCAACAAGCTCGTCGGACTGCTCAACTATCGGCAGGCGCCGGTGAGGCTCGCCAGCTCGCGTTGACTGACTTTTGCCAAGCCCTCTTCGGCCTCAATGAGTTCATGTATGTCGACTAAGCGACGTGTGTCATGCGGAAATGTCATGCGGCCGCGTTCCCGCCGCCAATTCTTGGCGCGCGCGGGCGGAGGACTGGGCTTGCTCGCGCTGAGCGACCTGCTGGGTGATTCTGCGATTTCCGCCGGACAACCTGATGGCGCATCGAATGATCCGCTTGCTCCGCGCCCGCCTCACTTTACTGCCCGCGCAAAGTCGGTGATCTGGCTGTTTATGGAAGGAGCGCCGAGCGCCGTCGATCTGTTTGACCCCAAGCCGGAATTGCAGAAGAGCGATGGGAAACAAGTGGCGATCGATGTCTTCAACGGCAACCCCGGCCCCTTGATGAAGTCGCCCTTCAAGTTTCAACAGCATGGCGATTGCGGCGCCTGGGTCTGCGAGAAGTACGCCCGTGTGGCCCGCCATGTAGATGATATCGCCTTCGTCAAATCGTGCTTCACGGAATCGAACGACCACGTTCCGGCGCTGTATCAGATGAATACGGGCGTTCCGCGGGCCGGACTTCCGACCGCGGGCGCGTGGGTGACCTATGGGCTGGGCAGCGACAACCGTAACCTTCCTGGTTTCGTCGTGTTGGGCAACAACGACGGAATCAAGGGTGGCCCGGTCAACTGGAGCGCCGGGTTTCTGCCCACGACCTATCAGGGGACACTCTTTCGCTCGCAAGGCAGTCCCATTCTCAATCTTTCGCGGCCGGAAGATGTTTCCGACGTGGACCAGCGCGCACAGCTCAATCTGCTGCAATCGTTGAATCAGATCCATCTGAAGGATCACCTGGGCGAGCCCGACCTAGAAACTCGTATTCAGAGCTTTGAACTTGCCTACCGTATGCAAACCGAAGCGTCCGATCTGGTTGACTTTTCTGACGAAACGGAAGAAACGCATCGCCTCTATGGACTGAAGGAGGACGTTTCACGATCGTTCGGCACAAAATGCCTGATGGCAAGAAGGCTCGTAGAGCGCGGAGTGCGCTTCGTGCAAGTTTACAGCGACGGCGAATGGGACGCGCACAGCGACCTCGCTGGAAATCATGCCGCGCATTGCGCTGCGACAGATGCGCCGATTCATGGATTGCTGTCTGATCTCAAACGCCGCGGATTGTTTGAATCGACGTTGGTAATCTGGGGCGGAGAATTCGGCCGGATGCCGGTGTCTCAAGGTGGTAGCGGACGGGATCACAACCCGCGCGGGTTTCTCGTCTGGATGGCGGGTGCAGGCATCAAGGGAGGAGTCAGTTATGGCGAGACCGACGAAATCGGGTATCGCGCGGCGGTAAACCCAGTGACGGTACACGACCTTCATGCCACGATGCTGCACTTGCTGGGGCTCGATCACAAGCGATTGACGTATCTCCACAACGGCCGGCGCTATCGACTGACAGACGTGGCCGGCGAATTGCTCACCCCGATCTTGGCGTAAGCGTCGGGCCGCGCCACCGTGACAACTTCTATTTCTCTAGCGGCGTCAATTGTACTTTCCGAAACTCCACTTCGGAGCCTTCCGCCTGGATAGCGATTTGCCCCTTTGACGCGGTGCAATTCGTGCCGTGGTTGACCAAGTCGTCATTGACCCACACCTTCACTTGATCCCCGCTGCATTCGATCACCATCGAGTTCCACTCGCCGACGGGCTTTTCCGATTCGTCCGTGAGATTCAGGATCCGTCGTTCCTTTCCTTCCGTGGCGCCCCAGTTTTCCTTGGGTCCGCGTCGTTGTTCCATGTCCGGCACCGTGATGTCTTCGCCGATGCACCAGAAATCGCCGGCGTTCGTGTGATGCATTTGAACTTCGATCGACTGGGGAAACATTTTATAGAGCATCCGCGGCTTTGATGCGTGAACCAGCACGCCGCAGTTCCCCGGTTCGCCCACAAACCGATACTCGACCTCCAGTCGATAATTGTCGAACACCTCGTCGGTAATCAAATGGCCGCCCGGCGTGCCAAGGCTGACGAGTTTGCTGTCCCGCACGATGAACACAGGCTTGCCGTCGGGCGTATCGTCCAATTCCGGGACGTCCGCGTGCCAACCCGTTAAGTCGCGCCCGTTGAACAAACTGCGGGGCGCCGGATCGCCGTCGCCGAAGTTAAACAGGATGCATGCCACCGACAGACAAAGATGCACGATCATGATTTGTTCTCCCATTCAGCTTGGCAAAGCAACGGTCCGCCCAAGATGCTCGATGCGTTGGAATGCGAGCGGCGACCGCTCCCGCCCCCTATCATAGCATCGATCCAATGCCGGCAAGAGTCACTTGCCTGGTACGAGTTCCAGTACGGCGAAGATCGCCCGATGATCGGATGCAACAGCTTCGTCGAGCACCTTCACGTCGATTACTTTCCAACTTTGTTGCGGGCGAAACAGAACAAAGTCGATTTGCCGGGTCGGCTGATCGACGGGCGTCGTAGCGAGGGGCTGCACGTTCGCCCGGGTCCAGTGTGAAGCGAGCCGCTCGAGGGTCTTGCTATCCGACGTGTCGTTCAGGTCGCCAGCTAGCAGTGCCGGGCGATCTGAATGCCGGGCTGCCCGTTCGTTGATCTTCTGGGCCGATGCCAGGCGTTCCCGGTCGTCGGCGCGATAGTCCAGATGCGTGGCGTAAAGCAGGAAAGGCGGGCTCGTCTCCGACACATTGATTTCCGCTTCGATGACTCCCCGCTGTTCTCCGGCGTCGATGTTGGGCAGCTGATGATTCTCATGGCGAACGATGGGGAACTTGGAAAGCACCGCGTTGCCGTAGTGACCGCCTTGCAGTTCGATGTTGGCGCCAAACGCGACGTGCATTTTGGTCAGCCGTGCCAACTCCGCCGGTTGGTCTACCGACTGTGTGCGCTGTACCTTCTTGTCGACCTCTTGGAGCGCCACCAGGTCGGGTTCGACCGATTGAATAACATCAGCGATCCTTGGCACATCCAGTTTGCCGTCAACGCCTTCCGCGTGGTGAATGTTGTAGCTAAGGATGCGTAAACGAAGCGGTTCCGTGGCGACTGCTGCGTTCGCGATCAGCGTCAGTAATGCGATGGCGACGGCTTGATGCAGATTTGTCACTTGGTTCTCCCACTTCAATCCGCGCAGGTCGGTCAGTTTCGCATAGGACGCCGTCGATGAGTCAACGCAGGTCGCCATGGACAGGGCGCCACAGTCAAGATGGTACAACATTCTTCGATTGCGCACCGCAGGTCTGCGGCGACATCTCAACCGCAGAGGGACGAAAGCTCAATTGCCCGTGAAACCGGTCCCTACCAGTAGCAAAGGAGCCAAGGTCTGAGGGACCTTGGCTCCTGACGCATTCAAATCTGTACTGCCGCCGTCGCGCTAGTTCGACTGGCGACGAAAACGCGCGCCGGCGACGAAGCAGCAGCCGATCAGCGACCAGGCCACGATCGATGCGGGCTCCGGCACGATTTCGACGACCTGATCCTGGAAGTTCGAGTTCGGCCCACGCGAAATACCGTACAGGTTCGCCTTCAGACCAGCGCGCCCAGGTTCAATCACGTACCGCCGTCATAAAACGATTTCCCAGATCGCCACTTGAACGCCGCTGCCTGCAAAGCGTTCGTCAAAGGCAACGTCGACACCTGCGTGGTGATGTGTTGATACCACATGTAGGCAAGTAATGCTGCGGCGGTGCTTCCCATCGGAATGTTGTTCGTCCCTGGCTGAGGGGAGCTAGCCAACAAGTTGACCATGATCCCGCTATAGAATGCGCCGGGGGAGACGTGCTGCGTCAGCTCGATGCAGAATGACACGAAGGAAGTTTTCGATTCTCCGCCGCTGGGCGTGCGAAAAAGCAGATTGTCAGGATTTGCCAGCACGGTCCAGTCAAATCGACCGGCAGCACCGCTGCTGTAGCTGTTGCCGAGCAACGAAACGGTCACGCCGCCGCTACTTAGGCCGAGTCCTTCGAGTTTGGCGTCAATCGTGGGTGCCCGGACACCGGGAATCGTCGCTGAGTTACTGCTGGGTTGGCAATACTTCTTGTGGTTCGCCCTTGAGCGCGGCGTGCTCGATTCCGTTAAGGCGGACGAGTATTTCCAGCTGGCCAGCCAGGAGATTTGCGCGGCCGCTGCAGCTCAAACAGCCCATCAAGTTGCCGCCGAGCCGACCAAACAGTATCTGCGATTGCTCTCGGCGGCACTTGGGTCTGGGCGCGCCCATCTGGCAAGTCCAGATGGTTTGTGTACACCGATGCGCCCGAGGCCTGCGTCTGGCGTACCTCGCACTCCGGTTCGGGAGGCACCGCCCATGAATCGTGGAGTCCGCAAGGCCGCCGTATCGGCTGGGTGGATGGAGATGAGCTGTTCCTGGATCCCGATGCCGCATTCGCTGTGGCGAATCGCCTGGCGGTGGAACAGGGGGACAGCCTGGCCGCAGCTCTGCGAACGCTGCAGAAACGACTTCGTGAGAAGGGTCACCTGCGTTCCACCGACGCCAACCGCCAAACCAACACGGTTCGCCGCACCCTCGAAGGCAGTCGTCGAGAAGTAATACATCTCCACTTTGGCTCTCTCACTGGCGAGCACCTGACCAAACTGACCAATTCACCCCTTAACTTCGAAAGTACCACGACTTGTGGTCAGTT
Organism: Planctomycetia bacterium; assembly: GCA_034440135.1. NCBI lineage: Bacteria > Pseudomonadati > Planctomycetota > Planctomycetia > Planctomycetia bacterium. The sequence continues at coordinate 58,909 of JAWXBP010000317.1, read as the reverse complement.
GCCTGGTCAGGTTGTTGGTCAGTTTCGCAGGGATGCGGTAGCCAACCTGACCAGCAAAACTAACCAGAAAACAGAGGAAACCTCCGTTCTGGTCAGTTTGGTCAGGTCAGATACGACTGACGACGCCTCGCAGGAATGTGCTGCTTCCTTCAGCCCAGTCGAGTCGTGGGAGGAAGGAGAAGTCCTCACATGACATACGAGGCGCTGTTGGCTGAGCTCGACCGGCGCTCGGTGGCTTTGTACCTGGAGAATGATCGCCTGCGGTATCGAGCACCGGCTCAAGCGTTCACTGCGGAATTGCGCTCGGAAGTGGCGCGCTACGCGGCCGACATCATCGGAGGACTTAGTTCAGGCATTTTGCGTAGCAGGTCTATCATTCCGGCACCCGTACCAGGTCCAGGCGATGTCCGTTCATGCGCCGCAATTGTTGGCGGGCTCTGGCGTGGCAGGCGCGAATGCGGCGTTCCACTTCGGCCACTAGTTCGCGATCCTCAAACTGGAGAATCTCCTCCGGCAAGATCGGCGCGCCGTACTCGACGTGAATCCGACCGAAACGCGGGAACATCCTGGTGCGCGGCCAGGCGTCGAACGCCCCGTCCACGCCGACGGGCACGAGCGGCACATTCAACCGCCGCGCGAGCGCGCTAAAGCCGGGCTTCAAGGCATGCACCTCGCCGTCCGGCGTGCGCGTACCCTCCGGAAACATCACGACCAGTTCGCCGCGTTTGATGCGCCGCAAGGTTTCTTTCAACCCGTTGAGTCCCAAGCCCTCGCGGTCGATGGGGATCGCATCGAGCGAATGGATCAACCATCGAAACGGCGGGAAGCGAAACAACGTTTCGCGCGCCAGGTAATTCATCCGCCGATCGCAGCCCAGGCCGACGATGATCGGATCGAGATGGCTCTGGTGATTCGCGAGGACGAGGGCGCCCCCTTCGCGCGGAATGTGCTCGCGCCCCTCGCAGCGAATGCGATACACGACGAGAAATACGATGCGGCAGAGAACGCGCAGCGAGTCGTACCAGATGCGTTTCGGCAGTGACCGTTGGTGGCTGCTCATGTCGCGGCCATGCGTGATTCCACGATGCGAGCCAGGCCGTCGACGACTTCTTCTTCTGAGAGGTTGTCCGTGCAGAACTCGATTGCGTCATCGGCCTGACGCAAGGGCCCGTCGACCCGCGCGGAGTCCCGTTCGTCGCGTTCCGTTTGCCTGGCGAGCACTTCTTCGAACGTGACGTGTTCGCCGTTGCGCTCGAGGTCGAGCAGTCGTCGCCGCGCGCGTTCCTCAGGGCTGGCGGTCAGGAAGATTTTGCATTCCGCCTGCGGGAAAACGACGGTGCCTTGGTCGCGGCCTTCGGTGACGACGTTGTCGGTTCCGGCCGCTTGCCGCTGCAATTCCACCATGCGCCGTCGGACGCCGGAGTTGTTGGCCGCGAAATGCGTGAGCGACGTGACTTCCATGGTGCGAATCTTCCGTGAGACGTCCTCGCCGTCGAGCAACACTTGCGAATCGGTTAGTTCGATGCGGACCGATTGCGCCAACTCCGCGAGCACCTCGGCTTGATCCCAATCATGCCCGCGGCGCATCGCGGCCAGGGCCACGGCGCGGTACATCGCGCCGGTGTCGAGAAAGCGGAAGCCGAGCCGCTTCGCCAGTTCGCGCGAGGCGGAGCTTTTTCCGGCCCCGGCCGGTCCATCAATGGTGACGATCATGCGCTAGGCCCACCGTAGCTCGATATCCATCCATTCGTAACCGCTGAATTCGATCGTAGCGGCGTCGCTGCTGGTGGACAACTCGGTCAGCGTCTGGCCCTGGTAGTCGACCTGCCGCGCGCCGGTCAGCGTTCGCAGCGCGCGAATGTTCGCCTGGCCGGGACGTCCGGCGGTTTCCAGCAGCCGCGCGGTCGCGCCGACGACGCGTCCCTCGCGCACCAGGGGCGTCCAATGTACCGCCAATAAATTCTTCGCATCGACGTGAAACAGCCAGCCCGTTGGACCGCCGGCCGGGCAGCACACCGGCGTGGGAGCGAGCGCAGCCCCGACACCGCGTGCCCAGGCTTCCGGATAGGGATAGGCCACGTCGATGCCGAGCGCCAACTTGAAATCGCGGCGCGTTTCGCCGGACGGGATCAGGATCGTGTCCAGCATCCGCATCGCGGCGCGGCGATGGTACGGCGCTCCGCCGGAGAAAATCGTCAACCGTCGCTTGGCGGCCTGAATCTCGATGAATTCGGCCGCTTCGATCTGCTTGGCCTCGGTGGCGTACTGGCCCCCGGCCGTGCCGCGACGCACCTCGGCCGCGGCGTCCGCCCAAGCGAACCGCGCCGCGTAGTAGCTCTCCCAGGGATTGCCGCTCGGCAGATCTGCCGGCGTGAAACGGACGTCGATTTCCAACACGCGGCTGCCACGCTTTAGTCGAAACACTTGCTCAAAGCGCGCGGCGACACTGCCTTCCGGATGCATCAGCCGCCCGCGCGTGCGGACCTCCCCCATCACCGGGCCGTTGCTGACGACGTCGATGGCGTCGGCCGCCATCACGGGAATACACCGCCGTTTCATCCGGATCGCGCCACGTGTCCCCGGGCTTGGACGCCGGCCCGGGCCAGCGCCGCGCGATTTGTTGCGACAGCAATGTCCCGCGCACGCGGTAGTCGCGCAGCGATTTTAGCGCGCCGGTATCGGGCGAGATCGTGGCCTCGATCAGCTCGTTGCGTAGCACGTGGCCGTCGACCATCGTGGCTTCGCCCTTGGCCAACGGCGGTGGTGGCGCGCCCGGCGCGAGCGGCAACCAGGCGTAGCCGAGCGCCGGCACGTTTACCATCGCGACGATGCGATCCCCCAGCGACTGTTGCGGCGACGACGGCGCGCTCAGTCGTCCCCACGACGCCGGCCACTCGACCGGAAGGTCGCGCGCGGCGCTGTGCACGTTGAAGACCAATAAGCCTTCGCGCGCATCGCTCGAACCGCGCGTCAGACAAGCTGCCAACGCGGCGGCCTGCTGTGCGCCGCGCGCGCTTACCTCCGCGGATTCATTCGTCGGCGTTGCAGTGCAGCCCAACATGCTGGCCAGCGCCGTTAGCGTCTCCGTTTTGAACTTCGCGCCGGCTTGCTCATGCCGTTCGATCGAAAACGACACCGGCCGCGGGTCTTGCTTCGCCACTGCTTGGTGCAGATAGGGCACGCGGTACTTTTCCGGTTCGAATCGAACGAGTCGACCCGAGCCCGTGGTTTGCGTGAAATAATCGTCAAGCGTGGTGAACTTGCCCAGGCAATCACAGTGCCGCGCTACGCGTCGCAGGTCGTCGTACCAGGTGCAGGCGCGGTCTGGCCAATGCGCGAAGATCATCGTCGCCACCTGGTCGCGGTCCATTGAATCCCCGAGCGCGCGGCAGAGCCCGAGAAAACTCTCCGGGCGACTGGCGTCGAGCGGAATGCGGGCCAGACAATCGATCACGCTGCGGTCGATCCCCTCCCAGCGAATCCGGCTCTGATCCGATTTAGGGAACAGCCCGTCGTCGAGCGTCATGTGCAGCGCGGCTTTGAACCCGAACCGCGTCAACACCTGGGGCAGCATCGGCGACAGCCCTGCACGTCGGCGGCCGAACACCATCGGGCGTTTGCCCAGCAACTGTTCGTGCGTTTCCAAACCGCGCGTGAGGTTTTCGATCAGATCGTTGGCCGGCAGCAGCGGCAGTTCCGTTTCGCGCCATTCGCCGCCGACGACTGACGCCCGCCCGCGCGCGATCGACTCGCGCAAGAGCCGGCCGTTTTCCGGCGCTTCGTCGAACAGGCGTTGCAACACTTCGCCGCTGGCGAGCACGCTCGTCGTGTCGCCGCGTTCCAGTTCGCGCTTCAACCCGGCCTGCAATGTCGTTTCCGCGAGCAACGTCAGATCGATCAAATACGAGTCGACCGGGTAGAACCGCTCCCGCGCTTCTTGGAGCACTTCGAAGCAACGCTTGAGATGGCCGCCGGAAGTTTCCATATCGCCCGCCATCGCCGCGCGGGCGGCGGCCACTGACTGATTCTCCATGTGGATCTGATCGAGGTTGCTCATGTAACGCATCTGACGCGTGAGCAATTCGACCATCAGGAACGCAAACCCCAGCGCGAAGAAATCGGCCGCGGTTTCGTCGTCGACCGTGGGCGCGCCGGCATCCAGTTGCGCGAGAGCCTCCTCGACGATCGCCCCGCGTTTCAATTGGTCGACGATGACCGCGGCGCCTCCTTCCAGCGCACGATCGACCCAACCGGCCACGAGTTTGGCCTCGCTCGCCGGCGGGACGACGTACAACCGCCCCGCGAACTCGCTCGGCGGGTTATCGGCCCGGTACCAGGTCGGCTTACGCCCGGAATCCGCCAACAACGCCGGATGCCACAGCGCGGTCCAAGCGGCGAACAGCCCGTCGGCGGTGTCGGAATCGCCCTCGGAGGGAAAATCCTCCAGGCTATGGCACGGCAGCAGGATGGCAATCTCTTGAAGTTTCATGGCGTAGCTAGCTTAGTTGCCCTACGGCCTGGCTAGTAGGTGGCGGGACTGCAACTCCACGATGGGTGTCTGGGGCTGAGGCGAACGACGAGGGCTACCACGTCAACTCGACTGGGGCATCGTGGCGATCCGTTGACAGGTCCAACGAAGCCCCAGCAGGTTGGACCATGGCGACCGCGAAGCCAGTGCCCCTGCCCCAGGCACCCGCGCCGAGTGACGCGCTGCGGCCGCATTGAAAATCGGCGGCCGCCCGGCGAGAATACTATCCAACATGAGCCAAGTGCCGCCGGAAGCCGATCTTGCCACCCAGGACTTACCGTCCGACGAGCGGGCCATTCTAGAGCGACTGCGGGCAGGCGACGCCGCGGCGTTCGAGCAGCTCGTGCGGGACCATGGCGGGCGGATGCTGTCGGTCACCCGACGGTTCCTCGGCAGCGAAGAGGACGCCCAGGACGCGGTCCAGGAGGCCTTCCTGTCCGCCTTCAAGGCCCTCGACCGCTTCGAGGGACAGTCTCGGCTTGGCACCTGGCTTCACCGGATCGCCGTGAACGCGGCCTTGATGAAACTCAGAACCCGGAAATCCCGTCCGGCGGAGCATTCGGGCGACGAGCTGCTGCCCAAGTTTCTGGAAGATGGGCATCATGCGACGCCAGCCTCGGAATGGCGCGACGGCGGCTTGGCGGCGCTGGAAAAGGCGGAAACCAAGGATCTGGTCCGCCGCTCGATCGACGCTCTGCCCGAAAGCTACCGTATCGTATTGCTGCTCCGGGACATCGAAGAACGAGACACCGACGAAACCGCGAAACTCCTCGGCATGACCTCGAACGCCGTCAAAACCCGACTTCATCGAGCCAGGCAGGCCCTCCGTGCGCTCCTCGATCCCCATTTGCGAGGAGGCCTGTAATGCTGAGCTGCCGTGAGTTGGTCGAATTCCTGATGGAATACTGCGACGGCGAATTGCCGCCCGAGCAACGGGAATACTTCGAAAAGCACCTGGCCTGCTGCCCGCCCTGCGTGGCGTACATGAAAACCTACCAGCAGGCGATCTGCCTGGGGAAATCGGCCTGCCAGGAAGAAGAGCAGAAACCGCCGAAGATGCCGGAAGAGCTGGTGCGGGCGATCATGGCGGCACGTCAGGCGAAGTAGCCTGGCGCGCTGAGAAACGAGTGCCTCTCCATCGACTGTGGGAGGCGTCTCCGACGCCGATGGAGTGGGCGTTGCTATCGTAAACGTTACTGATCTGGCGAAGTCAACTCTATCGGCGTCGGAGACGCCTCCCACAGACTTTCGGCTGCCGACGTTCAATAGCCGGCCGCGTGACCAGTGCGGCGCAAGTCGACGGCGCCGATCCGTTTTTTCGATTTCGGGTCAACGTAAATGCTGTGCGCTGAACCCTGCACGTCGGAAAGCTTCGTTTTGTGGCCCATCAGTTTGAGCCGTTGAATGGCCGCCCGATAGGCGGAGTCGGCGCTGCGCTCGAAGATCGTTTCGTCCGGCAGCCATTGGTGATGCCAGCGCGGGGCGTCGACTGCGGCGCGGACGTCGAGCTCGTATTCCAACACGCCGAGCACGATCGAGAGCACGGTGTTGATGATCGTGCGCCCGCCGGGGCTGCCAGTGACGAGGACCGCGCGGCCCTCTTGCGCGACGATCAGTGGGCACATCGAGCTGAGCATCCGCTTGCCCGGTGCGATGATGTTCGCAGGCGTGCCGATCTGGCCGGTCCGAGTCGTCACACCTGGCTGAGGGTTGAAATCTCCCATCTCGTTATTCAGTAAAAAGCCTGCGCCGCGGACGACGATCCTCGCGCCGTAGCTTTCTTCGAGCGTATAGGTGTTGGCCACGGCCATGCCACTCGCGTCGATCACCGAGAAATGCGTGGTGTTGGGCCCTTCGCCCGCGAGCGGAATCTCCGGCGCGAGGGTATCGCTGCGCGTGGCCTGCCAGGCGGGAATCGCCTCGCTCAGTTTTTTCGCGTAGGCCTTGTCGGTCAAGTCGGCGGGAATCGTGTTGAAATCCGGATCGCCCAAATGCCGTGCGCGATCACAGAAGGCGCGTTGCATCGCTTCGATCGTGAAGTGCATTGCCTCGGCGGAATGGCGGCCGTGTTTGCGGAGTTCCAGCGGTTCGAGGATGTTCAACATTTCAATGAGACAAATGCCGCCGGAACTGGGGGGCGGCGCGGCGTAGATGTCGTAGCCGCGATAGACGCCGCGAATCGGCTCGCGCAGCTTGGCTTGATAGCCGCGGAGATCGTCGCGGGCGATCAACCCGCCGCCGGCTGTCATTTCCGCGACGAGTTGTTCGGCAATTTCACCATCGTAGAAGGCGCTCGGGCCATGCTCGGCGATCGCACGCAACGACTTACCCAGCTCCGGCAGCACGAGTTGATCGCCTTCGTGCCACTCCGCCTTCCCGCCGTCCTTGCCGTAGACGCGCTGCAACTCGGCGAAGTCCGGCGACTCCTTCAATAACTCATTGAGCGAATTCGCCAGGTACTTGTCGAGTGCAAACCCTTCTTCCGCCAACTTCACGGCCGGCGACACCAACTCGCTCCAAGAGAGTTTGCCGAATTCGCGGTGTGCCAACTCCAGGCCGCGTACCGTGCCGGGCACGCCGACGTACTTGCAGGTGAAGCGACTCTCGCCCGGCGTGAACGTCGTGGCCGTCGCGGCGGCCGGCGCGGTTTCGCGGTAGTCGACGCAGACCGGCGCGCGCCCGTCGCCTGGAAACACCAACATAAACCCGCCGCCGCCAATGTTGCCGGCCTCGGGATGCGTGACCGCGAGCGCAAACGCCGTGGCAACCGCCGCATCGACCGCATTCCCGCCGCGCTGCAAAACATCAACGCCCACCTCGCTCGCATCCCGCTGCGCCGACACGACAACACCATGCTCGACTTCAATCGAACCGTGCGCGGCCTCCGGCGCCACCGCAAGCTGAGCGAAGGCATGGTCCGGCGCAGCCACGAGCATCAAGATTGCAACGACGAAGCGAACGCAGTTCAGATTCATCACACCAAACTCGCAGTCAACAGGTCATTCCGCGCACAACACTCCTCGCTCTCATCCCTCTCCCACCTCCGCATCTCAGCGCCTCCGCGGTTCAATCGCAGCCGACCCCCTCGGCCGCAAGAACCAGGCCACGACGAACAGCACCGCGGCGATCAGGAAAAGTCTAGGTCGCCAGGCCAGCACGACAAAGGCCGCCAGAATGGCCGCCACGAGCCAGCGATTGCCCGGTCGGCGAAACTCCGGCATCGCCAGCCAGACCGCGCCGAGCACGGCGCCCACGCGCAGGCAGGCGCTGGTCCATTCCAGATAGCGCGAATGCGCGCCGTCGACAAAGTAGAGCACCGCGCCGGCCAGCAAAGCAACGAGCGCGATCACGCCGAGCAAATTACGCCGCGGATCCGTTTCGCTCAACGTATTCATAGAGCCGGAAACGTCAACTGCGTAGATGTGTCGCGCATTAAACTTCCGCGCTCCGCGTTCGCTCTACAGCTTATCCAGGGTATCGATCCACCGGCTGAGTTCGCCGAGTTCCGTCTCGTTCAGCTCGCGCGGGGCGTCGCCGAGGTCGCGCGTGGTGACAGGATAGTGCAATTCGCGCAACATTTCGATGGCCTTCACCGAGATGCCGGCGTGCGGGGAGGATTTGGCGAAGGCGACATAAAACGCCAGGCGCTCGGCCGGATCGTTGTCGGTCGGCCGCGCCGCGAATGGGCCGTCGATGGCCGCCACGCCGCGGAACAAATCGCGTTGCTGGAAGCCGAGTTGGTAGGCCAGCGAAGCGCCCATTTCACGCCCCACGGCCACGGTCCGCGATGGGTCGATCGTGTAACGTCCGGTGATGTGCTCCACGGCGCGGCGAATGTACGGCAATTCCTCCGGCTGCCAACGCTTGGGTTCTGTCGCCTGGGGTGCAAGCAAGATCAAGCTGTCGCGATCGCACATCGCTTTCCAACGGTCGAGCGTCTGCTGTTCTTCCTCGCCACCCGCCGCATGCAGATAGACCAGGAGTCCGTAAGCGCGCCGAGGATCGTAATCGGCAGGCACGTACACTCGCGACCGATTCGGGTACTCCGGCAGCTCCAGCGTGAATTGTCCCACGGCCGGCCGTTCCCCCGCTGCCGCTGCTGTCGCCTCGGCCGCAGCAGGCAGTGCATCCGGAACCGTTTCGGGAAGCGCCGCGAGTTTGATCTCGGGATAGTGGGATTTGTCGCCACGGCGAAATTCGACGCGTACCGATTGCTCCGGCGCGAGGCCGTTCAAGCGTTCGCGCACTGTTGCTGCGTCCGCAACTTGCGCGGCGTCGATGGAAACGAGGCGATCATCGATCTGCATGCCCGCTTTCGCCGCGGGGCTGTCGGGATAGACGAAACGGACGCGGACGCCATCCTCGCCGACGTCACGGCGCGGCAAGATGCCGAGAAACGCGTGGCGGTAGGGTTTCAGCTTTTCGATCAGCGTGATCGCGCGCTCGAACTCCGCGTCGCCCCGTGCGACTTTCACTTGCAAGCTATCGCCAGCGTATCGCGGGCTGATGGCGTGCTTCACCTCGGCCTGAGAGTCGACCGCGCGGCCGTCAATCGCCACGATGCGATCGCCGACGCGCAACCCGGCCTGGTAGGCCGGCGAATCGGAACGGCAGATGGCGATCAGCGGCGGCTCGCCGTAGATGTCCTTAGACTTCAAGCTGATGCCCAGCACGCCGGACGTGAGATCCTTTCCTTCGCGCAGTCGCGGCAACGCCTGCTGGATGTGCTCATAAGGCACGGCGAAGCCAATCCCGGAGTCATACCACTCGACGCCCGCTGACTCTCCGGCGGCATCCGGCGAAAACGGCGCCAGCACGCCGATCACGCGCCCTTGGATATCCACGAGCGGCCCGCCGTAGTTGTTCGGCGAGACCATCGCGTCGGTCTGGACGGCTTTGCCCCAGATGCGATCGAGCGCGCTCACAATGCCTACGGAATACTGCGGCAGCGAGGTATCGAACGTGCGTCCCACGGCGATCGCCCATTGCCCCGGACGGAGATCGGCCAAGGGACTGGCTTCCGCTACCGACAACGGCGTGGCAGCGTTCACTTTGAGCAGCACCAGCATCCGGCTCTTATCGGCAGCAACCCAAGTGGCCGGCGTGCGCGTGCCGTCCGGCAACGTGACCAAGATCGATGCAGGCTTTTGTGCGAAATTGAAGATGCTCGAGACGATGTAGCCGTCCGGGGTAACAATCAGCCCGGTCGTGGGACCGTCGCCCAACAGGACGTCGCCGACTTTTTCCAGGCCACCCAGAGCTTCGATCTTCACCACGCTCGACGCGACCTGGGCGACAGCAGCGCGCAGGGCGGCCTCTTCCTTGGCGGAGAGATCATCCTGAGCGATGGCCGCGTGCGCAAGTGCGCTCAGGGCACAGCACATGACGAGGATCGCGGGCGTTTTCGAGTTCAAGCATTTCATGCGGTGGCGGCCTAGGGCGTCGGCGTCAACTCCAGTTCCAGCAATTCGTCGTCACCGCGCAGCACAGTGACTTTGATGGGCTTGTCCGCTTCGCAGCGCGCGAGCTCTTCTTCCATCAAGCCGCGCGATTGCACCAAGCGGCCGCTGATCGTAACGAATAAATCGTCCGGCTTGAGCCCCGCTTTGGCGGCCGGCGATCCGGCGACGACGGCATCCACATAGGCCGGCGTGCGATCCAACACGTCCGGCACCAGCACGATGCCCAACGTGGCGAGCTTAAACGGATTGGCCGCGCCGACGTTGTTAGGCGCGATCGGTTGCGCCGGCGCGAGTTCGCCCGCTTGAATACGCGTCACCGACGCGCGCAATTCTTCGATCGGGAGCGCGTAGTTGAGCCAGGTTCCGTTAGCCGAGTTGCGCAGCTCGCGCCCGATCAAGCCGACCAAGTGTCCATCGTCGTCGGTAATCGCGCCTCCGGCTGCACCGGGGTTGCTCGTCACGGCGTCCAACACATAGACCGGTCCGCGATAGGTCGCCTTGAAGACGCCTCGATGCGCGTTGAGCGGTGTCACCGCCATCACGGTGCCGGCTTGCACGCTGGCCGCTTCATCGCCAGCGGCGACGCCGAAACAATTGCTAAACGCAACGATGCGCGTGCCGCCGCCCGCCGAAGGAGCTTGTTCCAGATCGAAGTACGGAATCTCGTCTAACTCCTCGCGCGGCTTCAGCACTGCGATTTCCAATTTGGGATCCGCGCCGGCCAACTCCGCTTCAAAGCGGCGACCGTCGTTCAACACGACGGTGATCGATTCGGCGTCGAGGACGTAGCTCCACACGGTGAGAATATGCCCGGAAGGAGAGATGACGACGCCGCTTTGATAGGCTTCCAATCCGCGCAGGCCACCAGCGCCGTAGAGCTTGGCGATTTTTGGTTGCGCGCTTTCCACGACGTCGGCTAGCGGCGCCGCCGATGCATGTTGCACGCCTAACGCGCAGAGCGCCACCGCGCAAAGCCATGCGCGCCGCAACTCGATTTTAGCGCCTCGTGGCATCATGTTCCGTTCCCCATCGGCGGCTTGACTCTGAACTCCTTCAAACGGAAGTCCCCGAAATGCGTGCTGCCGAACGAGACCTCGACAAAGCTCGGCCAATGCCTTCCGTCGACGACCAAATGCTCACGGAAATGCAAGCGGCACGGCGCCGCGTCGTCGGTGGGGTAAAACTCGAGCGCGGCAAGTTGGCCCGTCGTCGGTTCGAAATAGAACCGGCATTCCACGCCGGCATGCATCGCGGCGAAGACGTCGAGTTGTTCGCCCCAGCGCTCCAGCGGCATCGCGCCCAGGTAAGTGACGTCGCCGAACTGCGCCGGCCCTTTCACGAGCAATCGCCGCCACAGCGAGAGCGCCGCCAGCATGCCGCCGCTTCTGGGAGGATCGAGCGCCTCGCTCAAGTTTTCGTTGAGCGCGAAACCGAATTGCCCTGCCGGCACCGTGCAGGCACAGGCGGCGTCGCCGAGATCGAACTGCACTTCACCGCCGGTCGGCAGATCGCCGCTCAACGACCAGGTGCCGGTCAGCGCGGAGAAATCACCATTCGACTGAAACGCTTTCCAAACGCGATCGCGCTCGACGCGATTGAAGTGGTAATTGGCATAGCCCGACTTGGCTTCGTAAAACGGCTTCACCGCTTCGGGCAGTTCGGTCGACGGTTCCTGTTCGGCCGCGGGAATCTCCTTCGGCGCTGGCGGAGCGTCGGGCTTTCGTTCTTGGTCTGGATCGTCAGGTTTCGGTCCTGGCGGCTCGACTTCGCCCCCTTCGACCATTTTTTCCAACTCACCGCTGCGATGCACACCGGCCAGGCGGACCATCAGCGTCGTTTCGACGTCACGACGGCGATACACCAACGGGACTCGCCAATCTTTCGGCAGCGTTCCGAGCACATTTTTGAACGCGTTCACCGAGGCGATGCGACGATCGGCGAAGCGGACGATTTCGTCGTTGTAGCGCAGGCCTTGTTGATAGGCGTCGCTCTCTTCGAGAATATCGCTCACCAGAATCCGGCCATCGTCATCGGCCGCCACGGTCGCGCCGAGCGTGGCGTGATCGACGATCCGTCCTCCCTTCAAGCAACCGAGAAAATGCTTGATCTGGTTGATCGAAATCGCGTAGCCTACGCCGACGTTGACACGGCCGCGCTTTTCGAACGAACCGCGGCCATTGATGCCAATCAACTGCCCGCTGCTGTTGAACAGCGGCCCGCCGGAATTGCCGGGGTTGATCGCGGCGTCGGTCTGGATGCAATCGGCGTATTCCAGGATCGTGCCGGCCGGATACTGATAGCGATGCACGCCGGAGACGATGCCATACGAAATCGACGGCTGCAAGTTGGTCGCCAGCAGGAACGGATTGCCAATGGCGAAGACCGCGTCCCCTTGCCGCACCAGATCGCTATCGCCGAGTTCCGCGGCGGGGAAGCGTTCGCGTCCCAAGACTTTAATCAGCGCCACGTCGCCGGTGGGATCGAGGCCCACGAGCACCGCGTCGTAGTACCCGCCGTCGGAGAGGCCGCATTTCATCGCGTTGCCGGCGGCGCTCGTTACGTGGAAGTTACTGAGCGCGTAGCCGTCCGTGGAGATAATCACGCCGGACCCGCCCCCTTGGCCGCCGGCGAAAATGGCGATCGACGGGGACATCGCCCGGCTCATCGCCTCGATGCGTTCCCGCTCGGCGTCCAGTACCGTGGGATCGACGTCGGCGTGCGCCACCGGCGCGGCGGCCAGCAAGGCTGCGGCGATGATTCCAGCGGCGTAGCTCTGTTTCATCGAATCACCCTGGTCAGCGGATTAGCTTGGCGTCGCACAGGTTCAAATGGTCGGCCGTTTCGTGGCCTGCCCCGAAGTCGACGAGAATGCTCAACACGCGCACATCGTCCGTCGCGAAATTGAGCATTTCCGGCGGTTGGGCGCCGGCAATCTCCCCTTCCCATAATACGCGATCGTCGCCGCGAATGACCAAACGCACCGCTCCCAAGCCCGCGGCGCGGTCGTCGATGCCGGCCAACGCCTGGAATCGGCGGTACTGTCCGTCTAATCGATACGCCACTTCGCTTCGGCTGTGCAGGGACAATCCCTTCACGTAGCGCTGACCACCGACGAGCAAATCCTGCGCCTCGAGGCTCCGGTCGCGCTTCGCGGCATAGAACGCGGCGACCGACTTCGGCAGCTTCCCGCCGCTGACGAACGGCGTCCAAGTATCGCGGACCGGCGTCAAATCACTGAGATAGGCCACGCGCCCTTGCGAGAAATCGACGCGCTGGAGTTGTTCCAATTGCACAGACCAAGCGGCGCCGGACGGCGTCGCACCGCAGAGGACGCCAGCTTCCAATTTGATTTCCGACGCGGAAAACTGATTGCCAAACACGTCGCTAACGATGGCGACGGCCTTGGGAAGCGGATCGGTCGCTTTGTGAAAGTACACGATGCCGGCCATTCGCGAGCGCTTCACCGCGAGCGTGTCGCCATTGAGCGTGAACGCGAATCCGCCGTCGTCATCCGTATCGCCCAGCACGCCTTCCAGAAAATCGAGCGCGCCGTCTTTTTTGATCACGACTAGATCGCCCGTCGCCTTGGTCTCCAATACTTCCTGCCATTGTGCGTCCAGTTCTTCCGGCACCGCGAAACGCACATGCGCCACGCCCGAGGTCGGCGCGTCGACACTTCGATCGCCGGCGAGCCGCGCCGTCGCCTTGCCTTCGCTTACGGAAAACTTGTCGGCCACCAGCTGCGAACCATCGGTGAGGCGCACCACCAAGCCTTCCGGCGCGCTCCGCGGCAACTCACGATTGCCTGTCGGCGCGAACTCCCAGACCTCCTCCGCGGCCAACTCGGTGACGCCGTCCGCGGTCTTGATCGTCACGCTCGTCGCCGTGCAGTTCTCCAATTCGCCCACCAGCGTCCGCCCATCCAAGGTGCGCAATTCCACGCTGGGCGCGGCGGCGAGCAGCAGTACGGCGAGCAGGTTATGCATGGGAATTATGTGGAGTCGTGGTCGTAGCTAGAAGGAATAGTAGTTCGCGGCCGAGGCTCTTCGCTTAGTTCTCCCGTCCCTCGTCCGCGAGCTTGCGAAAGTATTGCTCAATTACGTCGCGGTAGTGAGCCGGGAAATCCTGACCGATTTGTTGCAAGGCTTCTTCGCGTTCCTTCGGCGGCAGGTTGCCCCAGCCGTCTTCGCTTCCCAGATCGCGAGGATTGACCTCGCCGGCGCCCCGGCCGCCCGCTGGCGTGCTCTGTTGCGCCGGACTACCGCCGGGCTTAATTCCTTGCGCGCGGCCCGATTGCTGGCCGCCTTTTCCTGAGGACTGCGCCGCTTGTTTCGCTTGGTCTTCGAGCTTCTTAATCATCTTGTCGAGCGACTCGATCACGCCGTCTTCGATGTCGCGAACTTTCTGGTCTGTCCGGCCCAAACCAAGGTGGCGTTCGATGTTCTCCATCCGCCGCGAAATATGTTCGAGCGATTCGTCTTCGAGCGCAGCGAGATCGGTGCGCAGCAACGCGGCGAGCTTCAAGTATCGCCGCGGCGCGGCATCGACATCGTCCAGCAAGGCGTCGATCGCTTTCAAGCCCGGGTCCTTGGCGAGCAGCCTTTGATGCACGACCGCTTGATAGAACAACAGCGCGGCCGGGTCGACGACGTTGCGCGGTTCCAGGTCGGTGAGCAGCGCCGAGGATTCGTCGTAATATTCGCGCTGCGCGAGCGACCGGCCGTACCATAGACGCAAGTTGTTGCTCATGAACGGCGCCACGTCCGCCGCTTGCAGCCAGGCGATGTCCGGTAACGGCGCTCGCAGCGCCGCGGCCTGGCTGGATTCCAACAGCGGGCGAGCGCGCTCGTCGACGATCGCAATGGCGCGCGCTACGCGCTCCAGCAAATCGCCGGTCGAGGCTTCGGACTCCGCCCATTGCGTTTCCACTTGGAGCCGCAACTCCGGCGACGCGTTTTGCGCATCGAGCCAGGCGAACAATTGGCCCTTCGCTTCGTCCGAAGTGGACGCGCGCAAGGACTTTGTCGTGGTTTCATTGGCGGCCAAGGCGATGGAAGTACCGCCGAGCGCCGCCGCGACCATGAGGAGAGCCAGCGGTCTCATTGGTTTTTCTCCTGGGCGATGTCGCGCGTGGTTTCGTAAATGCGCTGCTCGCGTTCCGCCAGTTTCCGCAGGCCTGCTTCAACGTCCTGCTGCTCTTCCGCAGGCAGCTTGCCGTCCAGGCGTTTGCTGTAGAACATCGTGCGCTTGTTGACCCACATCTGCAGCGAGCGAATCAACTTGATTTCGGCCAGAGAATCCACCAGCGGCGGCTCCTCCGGCTCTCCCTGTTGCTGCTGCTCTCCAGATTGCTGTTGCTTTTGCTCCAAGTCTTGCTGGGCTTTTTCGAGCGCGGCCAACATTTCTTCGAGCGCGGCGATGATGTCCTGCTCCATGGCCTGCGTCAGTTCACCGACCTTGGCTTCGCCCAGCCAGGTCGTGGTTTGGTCCATATCTTCGATCAATTGCTCGACCGCTTCCGGAAACGCCACCGCGGTGCCGTCCTGTTTCAGTAATTCCAGCGCGCGCCTGGCGTCGTCGGCGATGCTCGCCTCACGTCGGCTCTGGCGACCGGCTTCGATTTCGTCGTTCCGCGTCCGCTGTTCGAGCGGCACGCTATCGAGCCGTTGCGTGGCCTCGTAGACGTCGATCTGCGCCGCGAGCATCTTGCGGAAACGTTGTTCCAACATCGCCAACGTGCGCTGCATCTCTTCTTCGCGCAGTTGTTGGAGAATCTTTTCCAGCTCCGCCTTGGCCTCGCGCAATTCGCGGATCGCCGCTTCCTGATCTTCGGTCGCCTCTTTGCGTTGCGCGTCCTTTAGTTTTTTCTGTGCCGCTTCCATCCGTTGCTGTGCGGACTTCAACCGTTGCTGCGTGGGATTCTGCGGTTGCTCCTCCGCCGGTTGCGGATCGCCCAGCGGCGTCTCGGAGGGCTCGCCCTGCGAGCGTTGTCCTTGGCTCGGCGGCGCTTCGCTCGGTTGCCCCTCGGAGGGTTGCCCTTCGGACGGTTCCGATTCGGATGGCTCTCCCTGGGATGGTTTTCCCTCGCTGGGCTTGCCATCACTCGGCTTTCCGTCCGCTGGCTTTCCATCGGTCGGCTTGCCATCGGCGGGTTTGTCATCCGACGGCTTTTCATCATCGGCTGGCTCTGTCGGTTTCGCATCGTCGCCGGGTTTGCCTTCGTCCGTCGCCGGCTTGTCTTCCGGCTTGGGCGCTTCGCCATTCGCAGGCTGTTTGTTGGAATCGCCGGATGACTCTGCGCTCGGGTTGGCTTCACCGCGTTCGCGGTCTTCGGCTGCCTTGATTTCATCCGACATGCGGCCGGTCTTCTCGCCGAGCTTGCCTTGCCGCTCCGCGAGGTCCTTCGTTTCCGAACCGCCCTCGGTTTCCCCCTGCAAGCCTTGCTGGTCCTTGATCAGATTGCCGATCTCGCGAATCCACTGCTGCAACCGGCGCTTTTCCTCGTCGAGGTTCTGCCCGCGGTCTTCGCTTAAGAGCAACTCCAGCAACTTCACCATGTCGACGCGCACTTCGCCCTGATCCGTGAGCGCGTTGGCCAGGCGATCTTGCTCCAACAACTGTGCGATCTCGGCGAGCTGTTCGCCAATCAATTGATTCTTGCTCTGCGCGACCGCCTTGCGCAACAGCGCCGCGCGCTGCGGATCGTCGGTCAATTCCGCCATCCGCAACAGCACCGCTTCGAGCTGCTTGAATTGCTGCGCCACCTGTTGCTGGCGATCCGGCAAGGCCGCGCCGGGCTGCGCGGCGGGGGCCGCCGGAGCGGCTGGTTCCGCGGCCGGCGCTTGCGCCCACACGACACCCGCTGGCGCGATGAAGATTGCGCTGAGCAATAGGGCGACGGCGACATAGCGAGCGGTCATCAGTCGGTCCTCCCGAGAGTTATTCCCCTTCGAGCAACTGCCGGGCTTTTTCGGTCCGGCGTTGCTTGGTCGACTCGGTTACCTGGTCCTGCGACGCGATGATTTCGCGGAGCAGGGCCACCGCCTCGTTCAAACTTTCCAGTTCCAGCATCTGGTCGAGCGCCCGCTGCATTTCCAGCAGGATCGCGTCGGCCTGCTGCACCGCTCCTTCGACCGCCTCGCGCCGTGCATTGTCGTCCGCCGCGGCGGTGCGGATCAATTCCAATCTCCGGTCCAGTTCCCCGAACATCTCCTCGCCGCAGCGTCGCAACGGGTCGGCGATCCGCGTTTGCAGCCGGTCTTTCAGTTCGCTGTTGTCGATCCGGTTATTGTCCAGCTCTTCCCGCATGTCGGCGAAGGCCCCCGCCACGCCCAACGTCTCCTGTGCGTCCTTGCGGCTCAACTGCACCATCCGTTGGATGGCCAGCGCCAGCCCGACCTGGGCGTCGTCGGCCGTCTGGGCCTGATCCTTGGCGTCCGCCAATGCCGGCAAGCTGTCGCGCAGCGAGGTCGCCTCGTCGAGCAAGGTCTCAAAGCGACGCCGCATCCCTAATTCTCGCGTCTGCAGCAACTGAAGCAAGTCTTCGGCGGTCACGATATCCAGCACATAGCGTTCGCCCGTCGCGTCATGCGGCGCATCCGCTAAAGCGAAGTTATCCCGAGCACGGAGCCCAACCGCGAGTTTTTGTCCTGGCGCAAGTCCCAGTTCGCGCAAATCGAGCGCCGCGTCCAACGGGCGCTGCGCGGCGGGCTGCGCCGCGTCCGCCTCGTGCTTGAAGACTATTTGCTCGCGCGGCGCTTCGTCGCCGACGGCGTACTCGAACCGCGCATCGGCCACGCCGTAGTCGTCGTTGATCGCGCCGCGCATCGGCAACTGCGCCTGGGGCGTGACAGCGGTGCCGATTCCGGCGAGTTGCGCGTTGATCTGCGGCGGGCCGTCCGGCACGACCGTCATCGCCACGCGTAGCGGCTCGCGGTTCTCGATGCCGTCGGTATCGCGCAGGCGAATCAACAACGTCGTGTCCGACGTGAGCGCTTCGAGCGCGATTTGAAACTTCCGCGGCGATTGCTGGTCCGGCGTGACGCGCTCGGCGTTCAAGGAGTCGCGCCCCGAGGCGATGGTCACCTCGGCCCATTCGAGCGGCTTACTGGCCGTGGCGTCGAGCGTGACGCGGGTCCCTTGCGGCAATTGGATCGCGCCCGCCGCGGCGAGCGTGCGCGTGCTGCGCCCTGTGTAATCGGGAAAGTCGCACTCCAGCGTCATGCCTTCGAGCGTCGGCATATCGACGACTTGAATCCGCAAGTCGTCGATGCGGTCGTCGCCCCCCAGCACGTCGAACGTCCGCGACGTGAGCACGCCGGCGAACGTGTAACCGAACTCCTGGAACGGATCCTGGCCGGGAATTGCGCGGCCGACGCGATCCATCGGTTCGCGGCCCCGCGCGCCGTCTTCGGTCTCGTAGCGGATCTCCACCGTGCGCGGCACTTGCTTCGCAACGTCGGCCTGCACGACGAGCGCCACGTCGCCGCCGCGCGCCACTTTGATGGAGTTGTCAGGGCCCAAGCCCACCACGTGCAGCGACGTATACCGGGGCCAACGCGCCTCGCTCAGTCGCAGCGAGCGCTCCAGCCAGACGCGGAATTGATCGGGCATCGCCACGGCGAAGACCATCACACTGCCGGTGAGCACGGTCGCCCAGACGCCACGACGCACGGTCGGCGCGGCGTTCAATACGGCGTCCAAATCGGCGGCGCGCAACGTCTCGCGCGCCCGGCCGATCGTTTCCGCCAGCATCTGCTGATGCCACATGCCGGTGGAGCGGCGCGCAGCCAATTGCACGGCCGTGATCAGGCCGTCTTTGAACTGCGGAAACTTGCGCTCCAGCAACAACGCCAGGTTCGCATCCGATAACGGCACGAATAACCGTCGCAATATAAGGGCATAGATGACCGCGACGCCTGCGGCGAGTGCCACGACGATCACGCCGATTCGCACTTCGCGCGGCGGCTCGAACGTCCAGTCGATGGCCAGCGACAGCCAGAACACCAGACCGGCCAACAGCACGAGACTTGCCAACCCATACAGCAACACCTGGACGCGGATTCTCCGCCGCAATCGGCGCAGAATCTCGCCGAGCGTGGGACCGATCAAAGGTGAAGCAGGTGCGGGCATGTTCGGGGCAATGAGTTTCGGGATGAACCGCTCCGGGCGCTGACGCTTCCGGCTCTATCTGTTGTGTGTTCGTGTGGCTCTTAGGCGAGTCGAGACAATCTTCGTACCAACCATTCCAACGAAAGCGCTCCCACGACCCAGCCGAGCAGCCAGTGGTTGTCCCACAGCTTGCGCGGCGCGAGCGGCAGGGTCACTACGCGGCTCTTGTCTTTCAACACGCTGGCCAGGTCCTCTCCGACCGGGCGGCTGAACGGCGCGGCGAGTCCCACGTAATAGACGCCGCCGGTGCCGCCGGCGATTTCACTCAGCAACGCGTCGTTTCGTTCCGGGCTTTCGCGTTCCAAGTCCGGCATACGCACTTGAATCCGCCGCGTGAGCCGTTCCTGCTGACTCTGTGGGACCAACAGTTCCAGCCGATACGCCCCCTCGTGACGCACGGCGAATTGTCCTTGAAAACTTCCCACACGGGCGGGATCCGCGACCAACCGCACGTTCTGGAGCGTGCCATCCGGCGCGGCGACGTCGAGCGACACCGCCGGCGAAGCGAGCGGCTGCAACTGCGCATCGTTCAATTGAGCGCGGACCACGACGGTGTTGCCGACCAGGTAGCGGTCGCGCTCCACGAGCAGTACGCCGCGATTGGAACCGCGGGCTAGGCGCCCCTGGGAGACGTGGCGAATCAGTTTCGTGTAAAAGCGCTCCAGGTACGCGTCGTCCACGCTCCGCAGCCGCCACATCTCGCCGCTGCCGAGGTAGAACACGCGCCCCGAACCGTAGAACTGATCCGCCAGATAGACCGGCTTGCCGTCGGTCGAGGCCGCGCGGGGGTCGGAGTAGCGGCCATAGACCGTGGCCCCGGGCTTCGCGCCGCGGACGGCGAAGTAACCGTGGACGCCGCGGAACTGACTCCAAGCCTGGCGCGCCGCGGAAGCGGTGTCGGCCAGCCAAAGGAACTCCGCCGCTTCGCCCTCGTGTGAAAACTCAATCGGCCAAGGATCTTTCGAGCCGTACTTCGCGTCGCTGAGCGCCGCGTAGCGACGTTGCATTTCCACCGGATAGAGCGCGCGGATCTTGCCGAGCGCCGGATCTTGCGACCAGCCTTCGGTGTAAACGGGGCCCGCCACGGCGATCAATCCGCCGGCTTGTTCGGCGACCCAGGTTTCCAGCAGATCGACTTGTTCCGGCTTGAGGGCTCGCCAGTTCGGATCGAACGCCACGACGACGTCATACTCGAACATCTCAGTGCGCGTCGAAGGAAAATCCGCCAGCACGCGGCGCGCGTCTTGCGAAATGCCCGGCTGCGCGGTCTGTAGCAGTACGTCGACTTGCATCGACTTGTCGCGATTCAATTGATTACGCAGGAAGGTGTATTCCCGCGTCGGCCCGCCGGCAAACAGCAACACGCGGGTCTGTCGATCGACGACTTCGATCTCGGCCTCTTGCGCGTTGTCAGCCGTATTCAAGTCGCCGGGCGGCGCTTTGACTTCCACGCGCAACGTGCGGCGGCCGACGTCTTCCGGTTTCAATTGAAACCGCACCGGCAGCACTTCGCCGTCGGCGGGCAACGTCACCGTTTCGGTCCCCTCGTTGCGCGACGGCGCCGGCGCGGCGAGGTCCGAGGTCGTTTGTCGCGATTGCAGTTCAATCGTCACCGTCTGTCCGGCCAGGCCGTGCGCTTGCACGAAGCCGGTGGCGGTGTAACTGTCGCCGGGAAAGGCGCGCGTCGGCGCGGTGAAGTCGCTGATCCGCACGTTGACCGGCTGGCGATCGGAACCGACGCCGATCACATGCACCGGCGTCTTCGCCTCGAGCGCCGCGGCAATCGCCGCGCGGGGATCGAGTCCCGCGTTTTGTCGCCCATCGGTGATCAGCACGACGCCGGATAGTGGTTGCCCGGCTTCGTCGTAGATGACTTGCCGCAGCGATTGGCCCAATCGCGTTTCCGATCCGCCTGCCGCGAGCGCTTGTCGCCAATCGGTGGTATTCGCTTTGTTTGCTTTGTCTTGGTCCGTGGGCGAACGTTCCGTCGCTGGCGTTTCGATTTCTTGTCCCAGCCCCGCGAGCGTGAGCCAATCGATGGGCTGCGAGCGCGACGCCAGATACGCGACGCCGGCGCTCAGGCCGATCATCGCGACGAGCGACGTGACGGTCAACGACCAATGCGGCAACGCCAGGCGGCACGCAATTGCGACGATCGCCAGCACTGCGGCGGCGACCGTTGCGTAGAAGACTGTTGGCAGGCGCGAATCGACGATGCCACTGGTTCGGGCCGTCACGGCCGCGGACGACGTCGATCCGGCGCGCGGCAACACCACGAGTTGATGCACTTCATCATCGAAATGCGCGACGACCACGTCGTGCTTCTCGCGCAGTTTATCCAACATCGAACCGGCGAGCAGTCCGGTCACTTGTTCCAATCGCGAACTCGCGCCGCCATCGGTCGACGTGCCGCCGTCGTCGGTGAGCGCCATGCTTTGGCTGGTGTCGACCAGCACCACGGCGCGGCTGTGGTGCGTCTGCTCCACTTCGTTGCGCCATTGCGGTTCGAGGTAGACGATGGCCAAGCCCAGGAACGCCGCCAGGCGGAGCGCCACCAGCAAGCGCGCCACAGCCGGGCGCAGTTCCACGCTGTCGCGGCGATAAATCCAAGCCACGACGCCAGCCACGGCGCAGAACCCCAGCACCGGCCAGAGCCAATCGCTGGGCGTAGAAATCCGCGCGAACTCGAACTCCGCGCGGGGCGTGGTTTGCGCTAGCAATAACATGGGGAGGTTCATCGTGCGGCCCCCCGTTGCGGAGCGTGATAGCTCACCGCGTAGGCCAAGGCCTGCTCGGCCAGCAACAGCACGATCAGCCCGTACAAGAAGCTGCTCGCCAGCGGGATGCCGGCCAGGCTTTCGGTGCGCTGTTCGATGTCTCCGGCCTGGCTGAAATCGTATTCGAGTTCCGGCAAACGCGTCGCCAGGTCTTGCCGATCCAGTGCGCGGAGGTCGCCCTCGCCCGGTGCGACGTTCACGGCGAAGCGGCGCATATTCGTCGCGCCGCTCGTTTCGGCCAACTCGATTTCATAGATGCCGCTGCGGCGGGTCTCCGGGATCGTCAGTTCCAGTCGATCGCCGCGCGTGCGCGCATCGAAGGTTTCGATGATCTGTCCCGCACGCGCCGGCGCGATCATGCGGTGCCGCGTTCCGTACGTCGCGCCATCGAGGTTCAAGTCGATCCCTTGGCCAACGAGCCGCGCGTCTTGGGGTTTCGCCTCGGCGGTCAGATGCGCTTGCATTTCCAGCATCGCCACGACATAGCTGGGGTTCCTCGCCCAGTTGTTCCAATCGGTGCTCGCGGTGGTGAGCACCGCGGTTACGCGCCCAGCGCCGAAGCGCCGTTCGATCACCAGCGGCGCGCCGTTGCGCAAGCGAGCGATGACTTGCGTGGGACCGTCCTTGGCCGGTTCCCATCCCGGTGCGACCGCCGTGTATTTTTCCACGTTCACTGCACTGATGAATGTGTTTCGCTCGCCGGCGAACACGCGGAACATCGGGTGATCGACGAATTCCAGGTCGGCCGCCTTGTCCAACCGGTTCACGGGGAGCGCCGTCGCGTCGCCC
Source organism: Planctomycetia bacterium (assembly GCA_034440135.1). Classification (NCBI taxonomy): domain Bacteria; kingdom Pseudomonadati; phylum Planctomycetota; class Planctomycetia; species Planctomycetia bacterium. The sequence continues at coordinate 36,182 of JAWXBP010000317.1, read as the reverse complement.
ACGGGGGCCGGAAACCAACCCTCGCCATTCTTGTAGAGCGAGTCGTTCACGAAACTCGGGACGGTTCGCGCACCGGTGAAATAGATCAACGCGCCGCCGTCGCGCACGTACTGCTCGAGCGCGTTGATCGCGGCGTCGTCGAGCCGTTCCAGGTTGGTCAGGTAGATCGCCCGGAAGCGCGCGAGCGGTTCGCGATTCAAATACGTGGTCGTTTCGATCCGCGCGTCGATGCCAGTCTTCACGCCGCCGCCGGGAGCGAAGGCCGTAGCGAGAAACCGCGCGTCCTTGGCGGCCGGATCGCCGTCGACCAGCAGCACTTCCAGCGTCAGCGGGAAATCAATCACCGCGTGGCGATGATTGTCGGCGTCGACGCCGTCTGCTTCGAGCGCCGCGGTCACGACGTGTTCGCCGGCCGTGCCGAAGAACACCGGGAACCGGCGGCGTTCGGAACCTTCCGCCGCGATCTCGTCAATCACGAGCGCCGGCCGCGCCTTGCCGTCTTCCTGCAACAGCACCGAAACCTGCCGCGCTGGGTTCGGCGAGAAATTCGTCACCGTGACTTCCATCGCCAGCGGCACGCCCGCGGCGCGAATGCCCGGCAGCGCCGTGAGACCGCTGACCGCCAGGTTCGGCCGCGCTTCGTCGATGGTGCGCACCAGATGCAGCTTCGCCCCGTCGTCGGCGAAACGATCAAGCCATTCCCGCGCGGGGCGCGGATCGTCCCAATCCTTCGTGCGGAAATCGGAGAGCAAGTAGATCACCCGATTTTCGTCGGTCTGGTCTGCCAGCAGCTTGGAGAGTGCCTCCAGCGATTGCGCGGGCGCGACGTCCATTTCGCTCGGCTCCAGCTGTTCCAGCGCGGCCGTGATGCGTTCGGAAAAGCGGTCGTCGACCGGCACGCGGTACAGATCCGGCAGCGGCCGCCCATTGGCATGCTGCGTTTCCGACGCGCGAAGTAACGTGAACGTCTGCCGCTGCGACGAGGCTGTCATCTGCCGCGTCAGGCGTTCGATCGCGCGCTTCGCCTCGCCGATGCCGGACGTATTCGCCCAACGATCCGACTGGGAATACGTGTCGTCGACCAACACAATGTGGTGCGTCACCAAAGCACCGAACCAGCGCCCCACGCGGTTCTGCACGAGCGGCTGCGCCAGCATCAGAATCACGGCCGCCACGGCCAGCACGCGCAACAGCAGCAACAGCCATTGCTTCAATAGAATCCAGCGGCTGTTTTTCTTTTGGCTGGCGAGCAGGAACTCCATCGCCGCCCATTCGATCCGCCGGCGGCGCACCAGGTTGATGAGGTGAATCAATACCGGGAGCGCGACGAGCGCGAAGATCGCGCCCCCCAGCAACAGCCCGGAGTTGAGAAACGTGGGAATCACTGGTGGTGATGAATCGCCGTGCGGTGGGTCAAAAAGCGGGCCAGCGCCGCGTCCAAAGGATCGCTCGTGCGGAACAACGCGTAGTCGCAACGATAGCGGGCCGCGCCCAGCCGGACTTCCTCCAGAAACGCCTCGAGCGCCTGCATGTATCCGTCGCGTAAGGCGCGCGGGTTGCAATGAATCCGGTCGTCGGTTTCCAGTCCGTCGAAGCGCGTCGGGCCGCTGAACGGAAAATCGAGCTCGTCGTCGTCCATCACGTGGAACACGAGCACGTCGTGCCCGCGCTGTTCCAACATCCGCAGGCCCTGAAACAACTTCTCGCGATCGCAGAGCAAGTCGGAAATCAGCACCATCATGCCGCGCGCGGGAAACGTCTCCGCGGCGTGGCGCAGCACCTTGCCCATGTCGGTTTTTTCCGACGGATCGTTGGCCTCGAGCGCCTTAACGATGCTCATCAGGTGATTGCGTTTGCTGCGTAATGGCATTGTGCTGCGCACAATCGCGTCGAAGGCCACGCACCCTACGGCGTCCTGCTGACGCAGCAGCAAGTACGCCAGGCTGGTGGCGATTGTGGCCGCGTAGTCGTACTTCGTCATGGCCCCCTGGCCGTAACGCATCGACTTGGAGACGTCGACCAGCAGCGTGCAACGGAGGTTCGTTTCCTCTTCATACTGCTTGATGTACAGCCGATCCTGCTTGCCCCAGACTTTCCAGTCGATGTGGCGCACGTCGTCGCCGCGCACGTATTGGCGGTGCTGCAGGAACTCGATGGAGCGCCCAAAGTACGGACTGCGATGGATGCCCGAGAGAAATCCCTCGACCACGTGGCGTGCCCGTAGCTCCAGCCGGCCGATGCGGCGGATGGCCTCAGGATGCAAGAATTTGCTGGAAGCGTGCATCGCGCGTCAGCTCATCTTCCTTGGAGGGAGTTTCCTTCACCAAGCGATCGATCACGTGATCCGTGGTCAATCCCTCGCTCTCGGCCGCGAAATTCACGACCAGCCGATGACGCAAGACCGGTTTGGCCAGCGCCTGAATATCTTCCGTCGAGGCGTGCGTGCGACCATGCAAGAGCGCCCGGGCCTTCGCGCCGAGAATCAGGAATTGCACCGCGCGCGGTCCCGCGCCCCAGCTCACTTGCTCGCGGACAAAGTCCGGCACGCCCGCTTCGCCAACGCGAGTTTGTCTTACCAGTGACAGCGTGTAACGAATCACGTGATCCGAGACGGGCACTTCGCGCACCAGCCGCTGCAGAGCGATGATTTCTTCTGCGCTCATCACCGGCTCGATCGAATCGGTCATCACGGCCGTGGTGCGCCGCGCGATTTCGAATTCCTCATCGAACTTCGGATACCTCACGTAGACCTTGAACATGAAGCGATCCTGCTGCGCTTCCGGCAGCGGATACGTGCCTTCCTGCTCAATCGGGTTTTGCGTCGCCAGCACGAAGAACGGGTCGGCCATTGGATGCCTTACGCGGCCGACGGTGACCTGGCGTTCCTGCATCGCTTCCAAGAGCGCGGCCTGCGTTTTGGGAGGCGTGCGGTTGATTTCGTCCGCCAGGATCACGTTGGCGAACAGCGGCCCTTCCAGAAACCGGAAATCGCGCGTGCCGGTCGATTTGTTTTCTTCGATGATCTCGGTGCCGGTGATGTCGGCCGGCATTAAGTCGGGCGTGAACTGGATGCGGCTGAACGAGAGGTTCAGCGTGCGCGCCAGCGTGCTGATCAGCAGCGTCTTGGCCAGGCCCGGCACGCCTTCCAGCAGGCAGTGGCTCCGGCTGAACAGCGAGATCAGCAATTCCTCGATGACCGCTTCCTGACCGACGATGACTTGCGAGAGCTGCTCCATGATCTTCGCGCGGGCTTCGCCCAACCGGCGAATGGCGGCATTGTCGCCCGCACCGAAACTTGCGGTCATCCGGGACTCCTCGATCAGGGGGGATATATCAAACGTGCCGTCTGGCGGGCGCAATATCTTGCCTGGTCGGCAAAGTCGCACCCGGCATCCTCCATCATACCCCGCCGGGAGTTAAGGGGCCTCTTCCGGCGGCGAATTTGGGGCCGCTTCCTCTAAATTAGGCTCCGCTCCCTCCGCAGGCCCCTCCTCGAAGGGGTCGTCCTCAATTGCTTCCACGTCGTCGAACGGCGGTACGTCGCCGTCCGGGTCAACTTCGTCGAAGGCCGCTTCTACGGCCTCGTCCACCAGTTCGATCTGCGCCCTGTCCAAGGGAGCCCTTAGTTCTTGAGACGCCTGACCGAGGGCCTTCAGAGCGGAAAACAGGAATCCAGCCCCGGTTCCCGACTTCTTGGCCTGCAGGTCGCCCGCCGCATCGGGGGGTTCCGGCGCGGCCGGGGCGTCGGTGAATTCCAGTTCGACCGTCTTGCCCGTGGTGGCGACGATGACCGTTCGCTTCTCCACGTCGCCGGTCACACGCATCCCGCCCAGGGAGTCGTTGCCGGTGACATTGAACGTCTCCTCATACGCGACGCGGCCCGTCCGTTTGTCGAGACACAGCAATTTGCCTTGTTTTCGTCCCGGGCGATTGGCCTCGTTGTTCTGGCTCAAAAAGACGAGGATCGGCAACTCGACAGGCTGCTTAAGCAGCATGCCTTGGTCTTCGATCAGATACGGCTTGTCCCAGAGTTTCTTGCCCGTGGCGCGCGAGAACCCGTACAGTTTGCCGTTAATGATCACCGCCGGGTTGTTGTAACTGCCGGAAACTGGCGAAACCCGACTGCGCCGCCGCCGGTCCACCGTGTGCGTGACCAGCAGGTTGTATTGGTCGCGGGACGGAAACACGTACACGTCGCTGACTTTCCGCTCCTCGTCGAGGGCTTCGTCAACCAGCTTCTTGCCGTCGGCAATGTTGAGCAACACGAAGCGCCCTTCCGGCGCGAACACGCCGATCGACTCGCCGTCCACGAGCCAGGCCTTGGCGCGGACGGGAAACTCCTCCGACCAGATCTCGCGATCTTCCAGCAGGTCGTGGAAGCGGAGCGCTCCCTTGGCGCCGAGATCGGTCCAACTCAATAGGCAGCGCCCCAACGTTTGCACGCGCTGGTCTTGCGGCGGGACTTTGCGCCGGCCGAGCTCATGGCCGTCGACGGCGTCCAACAGGAGCGCGTCTTGTCCCGGCGGAATCACGCACAGCACGTCACCGTCGCCGAACAAATCGGAACCCGGCGGCACGTCGTCGCGGGTCCATTGCAACTGACCCGTGACCGGCGACACGCAGCACAACACGCGGCCGCGCTGATATACGAGGCCGATCTCGCCCAGGCAGGCCGTGTTGCCGATGCGTCGATTGAACTGATCCGCCGCGTAGAACCGGGGCGGAGCGAAGCGTTGCGTGGCCTGCTGCTGGATGATCCCTTGCGAGCGCCCCATGCCAGGCATGCCGTCGTTCAAGTCCGCCCGCCAAAGGACGCGCGGGTCGTTCGATTTTTGACTCCCCAGCGGATCGATTGCAAACAAATGATAGCCATACGAGACGACGGCCAAGTGCCCATGCACGCGCCCTTGGCTCAGCCCAGCGTTCGGGGCGATGATCGGCAACTCGGATTGCGAGGGATCCTGCAGCGGCAGACTCCACACTTTATTCCCCAGGCCGTCATCGGCCGAGACCGTGCTGCGTTGCGTGGAATGCGTGACGAACAGCGACGTAGTACGGAAGAACGGTCCGCGCTGACCTTCGATATCCACCGGCGTGCGGGCGTTGCTGGGATCGAACTCCTGGTCTTGTTCCGCGACCTTCACGGCGCCCATGGGAAAGCTCGGACGCTGGTCCAATAGCGTGCGAATCACATGCTCGGCCGGCAGCGCCTCGAAACATTGGCGGCCCGTGCTTTCGGGTCCGCAGAGCTCGTCGGCCCATTCGCCGGTCAGGCGGGCGTAGTAAGTGGCCGCGTCGTCGGGACGTCCGGCATCGGCCAGCAATTGCGCATGCCGCGCCCAAGCGCGCCGGGCGATTTCCCCTCGCGGGCTTTGTTCCAGATCCATCAGCAACAGTTCCGCCGCGAGCCATTCCCCTGCCGCGGCGCGGGCTTCCGCGAGCCGGAAGCGGGCTTCCTCGGCCGTGGCGAACCCGCCGTAGAAGGCGACAAAGCGTTCCACGCTTTCGCGATCGCCGACCGCCTCGCTCTTACGCCAGGCTTCGTCGACCAGGCTCAACATCTGTTTGACGGCCGGCTCGTCGCCAGCCTCGGCGGCCGACTGATGCAATCGCTCCAAATGTGCGCGCACCAGACGCTCGCGGCGGACTTCCCAATGCGGCTTGACCGGTTCCAGTTCTTTGTCCGACCAGGCGTCGCTGAGGTCCGCCAATTCTTGATAGGCAACAAACGCCGCGACGCGGTCGCCGACCGACTCTAAACCGTCGGCCTTCAAACGGAGATACGCGCCGCGCTCGGCCGGTTCCTTCACCACGGCTTCCACGGCCGGAAGCTGATCTCGCAAGGCGGCGAAGTCTTGTTCCAGCACGGTGAGATAGGCGTCGATTAACAACTTGCGAGTCGCTTCGTCGGCGTCCAATTCCCAGGCGCGGCGCAGCGAGGCGACTGCCGCCGCGTAGTCCTGCCGCTGCAATTGAATCTCGCCCATCCGCATGAGCGCTTTCGGATCGTCGGGCGTGGCCGCCAGGATCGCCGCTGTGCGTTCGGACAAGCTGTCGAGTTGATCGAAGCACTCCAACTGTTCCACGCTATGCGAGAGCACCGAGCCCCGATGGCAGATCAAGTTGCCGAGCGAACTGCGTTCCGCCCGCGCGCCGCGCACCGATGACATCGGCCGCGCCACGGAGGCGGTTTCTCCGTCGGCCACGCGAATTCCCAGCACTTCGCCCGCCGAAGTCGGCAAGTAGTAGATGTGATCGCTGAGAAACCCGTGCCCGGTGGGACTAGTGCCTTCCGGCAACTTCACGCCGTGCGGGGCCCAGCGTTCGCGGCCGTCTTGCAGGTCGAGCGATCGCAGTTTCGTCGCGCCGACCAACAACACGCGGCCGTCCTCGACGCAGGCGATGTAAAGCCCGTCCTCTTGCGGCGCTTCCCACAGTTTGGCGCCGGTCAGCAGGTCGTGGCACACCAGCTTGTCCGAATCCGGGCAGGTCAACAGCACGCGGCCATCGGCAATCGTTGCCGTCGCGTCGGTCCAGCGCAGCTGCGCCTGCGCATCCCGCGCGCCGGGAAACAGATTCATCTGAATCAGCGCGTTGCGCGTCTGGCCGTACATCCACTGTTCCAACTGCCGTGGATAATGCACTCCCCAGAGCAACGAACGCGTGCTCAAATCAACCGCTACGACGGTGCCCGCCGACGTCGGGCAAATCAACACGCCGTCGGCATAGGAAGGCATTGCGCCGGAGAGATGCGGCACCTGGTCGTTCAAGAATTCTTGCGCCCCGACGGCGATCTGTTGCGACCAAGCGAGTGCACCGGTCGCGGCTTCCAAGGCCAGCAGGCGCATCTCGCCTTCGATCTCGGCCAGCACGTACAAGCGGCCAAACAGCGGCAAGGGCGGTCCCAGGAAGAACGCGCCGGCTTGCTCCAAAGGATAATTCCCCTTGGGACCGCCGATCTCCCATTTCAGCTTGCCGGTGGTGATTTCGAAAGCGGTCAAACGATTCGCCTGCACCGGGCCGTTGCCGAACATCGACTGCACTTGCATCCGGGGATTTGCGCCGAATACGATCCGGCCGGTGTAAGCGCTGCCATCGTTTTCGACCGGTTCGACCGCGAACACCAATTTGCCGTCGCTACTCAAGGTGCCGTAGATCGCGTCGTCCCACAGCCGGCGTTCCAGCAATTCAAACAGTGCTTGCGAGGAATCCTGGCCGCTCGCGCGCGACGTCCCGCTCGGCAGGGACTCAAACGGATTGTCCGTCGGCACTTCCCAGAGACGTTTGCCGGTAGCGAAATCAATGGCCAACAGGTTCCGCGCGGAACGCATTAAGACGGTGTTCCCCACGGCCAACGGGTGCAAGCCCGGCAGCGTCGTCAGGTTTTCGTCGCGATACGTGCGATGCATTTGCTCGACGGCGCGTTCCACGGCGGGATCGTCATTCGCCGTCGGCACGCGCCAACGATAGGCCAAGAGCGGCGTGCCGCCCCGGCTTGCTTCGTTCCTCGCAGGTCCGCCGCGGAATTGCGTCCAGTCGTTGGGCAGATTGTTCACGGGCGCGCCGCTCGACAAGCGTTGCAGCCATGCGAGCGCTTGATCGTCCTGCTCGAACCAAGGCAGGGCCTCGCCAGCCAGGTTGATTTCCACGTTGCCATGGCGTTGCCGCGCGGCGACCAACTGCGCTTGCGCTTCCATGGTGCGCCCGGATTCCAGGAGCGCCCGGGCGTACAACAAACTCAACAGCGGCTCGAATTCAGACTTACGAGCGTCTTCCAAATTCACGAGCGGACGCCACACATGCGCCGCCGCCAAAGGCCGTCCGTGGTCGGCATGATGCATGCCCAACAGGAACGTCGCCTCGTAACCGGCCTGCGTGTGATAGAAGCGCCGAGCGACTTCCGCCAGGGCTTCGATATCGCCACGCGCGACCGCTTCGTCGAGTGATTGCCGCGCGACCGCGCCGAATTGCAGTTCGTAACTATCGCGCCCCTCGGCCGGCATGTCCGCCAGGGCCTGGCGGGCTTTGGTCTTCGCGCTGCGATAAATACTGCTGCCGGCCTCAGGCTTGATGAAATGGTCTTCGCCAGCTTCGAGCAAGCGCCCCAAGGCTTCGACCGCTTCGGCGAAGCGCTTTTGCTCGCGCAGTTCGCCCGCTTTGCGGAGGACAGTGAGGGTCTCGCGATCTTCGCGGAACGCATAGCCTTCGCCGGTCTCGATCTCGCCGTCAACGCCGATGACCTGCCGCTGGACGCGCTGCTGCAGCAACTTTTGCTGCAACTGCATCCGCATCTGCGCGCCGTGCAGGGCCTGCCATTGCTGCGGCGCCGGCGCGGGCGCCTGTTGAGCGACGCTACCGCGGATCCAGAGGCCGCATCCCGCCATAAGCGCCACGGCGTACCACATTCGGCGAGGCATAGCAGCATCCTCTCACAGTTGCGGGAGCCACGTTCCATTCGAAATCGGGGGCGCGCGAAATCGCCCTAACCGATTCAACAACAATATCTTATAGCTGCCCTCCGGGAGCGACAACTAGCCGCGCGGCGCCGCTCCCATGCGGCGCGAGTCAGCGGTAAGGGCTTTGCGGTGAATGCCCGTGCGCATCGCCTCCCTCGTGAGTATTCGCGGAAAAATGCGGGTTTTCTTCGCGGATGGCTTTGCTTGGCGGCCAAAAACAAGCTATATCAACACGTTCGCGTCGCGAAAACGCGGGAAACTCCGCGAAAAATCGGCCGAAATCCACGAAAAGCAGGGTTTTACCGGGTTGTTTTTTTCGACGCGTCGATTTTAATCATCCCGTTCGAACCATCGAACGGACTCGTGTTCCCCACTTTTGACCTCGCAAGGAGGGTTCGTAAATGGCGAAAGCCGCTGCAAAGAAACCGGCCGCGAAGGCCCCGTCGAAGAGTGAAATTTTCGCCTCGATCTCGGAAGCCACCGAGCTGTCGAAGAAGGACGTGGCCGCCGTCTTCGAAGCCCTCGGCACGGAAATCAAGAAGGCGATGGGCAACCGTGGATCGGGCGTGTTCCAGATCCCGGGCATGATCAAGATCGTGAAGAAGAAGGTTCCCGCCCGCCCGGCGCAGAAGAACGTCAAGAATCCGTTCACCGGCGAACTGCAAGATCGCCCCGCGAAGCCGGCCTACAACAAGGTCAAGGTGCTCGCGCTCAAGGCCCTGAAGTCGATGGCCTAAGTCGTCCATCCGGCGCAACAAAACGCGCCGCATCGGAGCCATTTCAAGCCATTCGTCCGCCGCGCAAGCGGTCGGGCGAATGGCTTGATTCATTTCCCCGGTTTGCCGCGAGCGATTTTCGCCAAGGTCAGTTTTTTCAGCCCGCGATCCATGGTGGCGTGTTCTTTCGTGAGCGCAGCGTTAATAGCGATTATAGCGCCGCGATCGCGCGGATGCACGGCGTGCAGTTGCATCGATTCGTGCGCGCCTTCCACGGCGATGATGATCTCCAGCAGGTTGATCTTCGTCGTGGGTCGCGCCAACAAGTACCCGCCGCCCGGACCCGAAACGCCGCGCAGCAACTGAGCGTCGACCAGCCGGCGCAACACGCGATACAGAAATCGCGGTGGAAATTTCGCTCCCTTCGCGATCTGCGCCGCGGTCAGCGGACCGTCGCCGCCGTCTTGGGCAACTTTGAGTAGAATACCGACGGCATAGCTGACCGAACGGGAAATGTTCATAGTGTCTCGTCAATGGCTGCGCGCGACTGGCCCCTAAGCGCCTTGATCTTTACGCGTCCGCGTCCCAATTGCAAGCAACAAAGTTCTGCTAACTTTTACCGCGGAGGCGCTGAGACGCTGAAAGCATGCGAGAGGACTACCGTTCACAATAGAGCGTGAACGATTTTCGACCAAGTTGGTGTGGTTTTTCTGACGCACGATGACGCATCAACAATCACACCGGCATTAAGTCGCACAGCCAATTGTGCACCCGCGGAGTGCGCCCTCCCTCTCAGCGTCTCCGCGCCTCGCCGGTTCAAACGAGTGAGAGCGCCGCCTGCGTGGCGAAGACGATTGCTTCCACGTCGGCCATCGCGCCCAGGCCGATGTCGCCGCAGGCCAGTTCTTTGACTTGCGGTGCGACGATCGTCAACGTGCCAGCGTGCGACTGCGCAGCTTCGAGGATGGCATCCAAGTCGCTCCCCTCCGTCACGGGCACGCCGTAGTCCGCGGCCAATTGTGCCAACTGCCGGCGCGTCGCGGGATGTTCCCACATGTGCGTGTTCATCGCCGGGGCCACGATCACCGGCCGCCCCACGTCCCAGGCGCGGGCGACGCAGGTCAAACAATTGTCAGCTAATCCGGAGGCGAGCTTTCCCAGCGTGTTGGCGTCCATCGGCGCGATCACCAGCGCGTCGGCCCAGCGCCGCAGTTCGATGTGCAGCACCGGATCCTCGCGCTGGTAGCGCTCGCCGGCGCTTCGGCGCGGCCACTCGTCGTCGTCAGTCGCAAGCGTGCCGTCCGGCCAGCCGGCGGGATCGAAAAAATACAACGCCGCTCGCGTCGCCACGACCCGCACTTCATGCCCGCGAGCGCGCAGCGCCGAAAGCAGGTCCGGCGTCTTGATCGCCGCCACGGAACCGGTCACGCCGAGGAGAATATTGGACATAGGGGAAGTACGAAAGGCGCTGTGCGAGTTCGACGTGGGTATTGTATGCAGGCGGGCGGAATGAAAAAATTCTAAATCCGAATGACGAATGAACGATGTCGATTTCGCGCTGTTAGCAAATCATTCAGTCGTTCGACATTCGGATTTGATTCGTCATTCGGATTTCGACATTTGTCATTCCGCCCCGCCTCCCAGCCAGCCGAGTACCGTCTCTTTGATGATACGGACCGCGTAGAGTAATACGAACAGCAGGGCCAGGCAGGTCATCAAGGCGCAGGGGACCAGCCAAGGAATGCCGAACAGCGGCCCGGCCCAGTCCCACCACTGGGGCCAGCGGAGTACCACCCAGAGCGTGGCCAGCGCGAGGAATGGGCCGTAGTAAATTTCCGTTTCGCGGCGCAGCAGCCACTGAATCAGTGCCACGACGAGCGCGAACAGCGGTGCAATAAAGAACACCAGCACGCAGGCCTGCCAGCCGATGTAAGCGCCGATCATGGCCATCAGCGTCACGTCGCCGAAGCCCAGCGCTTCGCGCTCCAGCACGCGGCCGGAGACGATCCGCGTGGTCCAAATCAACCCGCCGCCAGCGACTACTCCGGCGAGCGACGAAACCAGCGCCTGCCAGTGTTCGCCGCCGCTGCTCCAAATGGAGCCGATCAGCGCCATGTGAAACGCCATGAAGCCCAGCCACGCCCAGGGGCTGCCGCCGCGGCGCATGCCGGACCAGGTCAGCGCGAGTGACTTGCGCCAGGCGCGGCCGCGGCGAAAGTACCAAGGCAACAACGCGGCGCACCATGCGGCGAAGCAACTGAGCGCCAGCGCCAAGGAAAGCGCATGCGGCGCGCCTTCGAGCCACCGCGGCCAATCGTTGGGCGTCGCGAGGTTCAGCATCGCCGTTTCCGCTCGGCCGTTCACGGTCGTAGCAATGCCGACCGGCAGCGTGCGCGGCCAGGCGACGGCCAGGATCAATCCCAGCAGCGTGCCCGGCATGGTGATTTGATCCGGGATGAGCTTCTCGTCGAAGTCGATCAAGGAGGCGATCAACATCAACGTGACCAACAGCGCCTGGGCTAGGAACTGCGCCCAGTGCCAGGTCGTGTTCACCGGAAACAGCCATGTTCCAACGGGCCAAGGGCCTCGCTCGGCAACTTCGTTGCCCCAACGAACCAGCGGCGCCAGGAAATTGGAGTGATCCTGCGGCAACCAGGCCAACAGCACGAACAGCGCCCCGGTCAGCACTTCCACCACAAGGGGACGAATCCAGACTCCGGCCGCAATTGCGCTGAGTTCTTGACGCCGCAGCCACCAACCGAGGACGGGGAGTTTGCCGCCAATGCTCGACGGCGTGGATCCAGCGCGTGACTTGAGCCAGGGATTGATCCCGCGCGGCGCTTCGCTCCAGCGTTCCGCGCAGTGATTGGCGATCGCTCCCGCGATCAGCCCGAGTCCGGCGACAAGGAGCAACATCCAGCCGCTCACGTCGCCTCCGTCGCAATGGGAAGGTTCCAGGCGGCGACGATCTCGCTAGCCAACACTTCGATGGACTTCGCCTCGGTGTCGACAGTCAACTCCGCCAACGCCGCGTAGATTGGTGAGCGCTCCGCGAGCAGTGTGCGGATTTCATCCAGTTCGCTCATGCCAGTGAGGCTTGGCCTCCGCGCAGCGGTGGTCACATCAATACGCAGGCGATCTTGAATCGTCTCCGCCGTGGCGTGGAGCCAGACAAAACGCCCGTGTCGCGCCAATGCCTGACGATTGGATGCGCGCAAGATCGCGCCGCCGCCCGTGGCGAGGATCGCGCCGTGCCGTTCACTCAGTTTTTCAATAGCCTGCGTTTCCCAGTCGCGAAACGCCGGTTCGCGATCTTGGGCGAAGATTTCGGCGATCGTCTTTTTTGCGGCCCGTTCGATTTCGACGTCCGAGTCGAACCACGGCCAGCCGACCTGCGCCGCGAGTTTCCGCGCGACGGAGGTCTTGCCCGTCCCGCGGTAGCCGATGAGGACGATATTGAAATCAGCGGCGGGCATGGCTTCAATGCGCAAGTAGAAGTCTCGGATCTCGCAATCGTCGTCGTCGAAGACAAGCCCAGGGAAGGCCATCCGAGTCTTTCCATCCTCGACGACACCGAGGGCCTTCCCTGGGCTTAACCGCGCGAGTATTGGAACGGCGTCGCGCTCGGCACGCAAGCCTCGATCCACTTCAATACTTCACCGGCCCAATCGCTTTCTTCAATTCCTCGCGCATCAAGTCTTCCGGCGCCGGTTGGCCGGTGAATAGTTCGTATTGCAGCGCCGCCTGGCGAATGAACATCGCCACGCCGGTGATCACGTTGCAGCCTTTGAGCTTGGCTTCCTTCACCAGCAGCGTCGTCTCGGGATTGTACACCGTATCGAAGACCACCATGGTTTGCCGCAGGCGGTGCTTGTCGTAGGGGGTTTCGTCGACGTTGGGGTGCATGCCCATCGGCGTGCAGTTGATCAAAATGTCCGTCGCGGGCGCATGTCGCGCGCCCCAGTCGAGCGACTTGCACTCCAAACGTTTGGCCAATGTTTCAGCGTGCTCCAGCGTGCGGCCGGTGATGATGACGTCCGCGCCGCGCCGCTTCAATCCATACGCAATCGCCTTGGCCGCGCCGCCGGCGCCGAGCACCATCGCCGTCTTGCCCTTCAGCGATTCATGATTGCCGTGCGGCAGGTTCATCGCCTTTTCCAGGCTGTCCATGGCGCCGCGATAGTCTGTGTTGTAGCCGATCAGCTCGTCGCCGTTGAAGATGATCGTGTTGGCCGCGCCGACCCCCTTCGCGCCGCCGTCGACCTTGGTGAGCTTCTTCAGCACCGACTCCTTGTGCGGAATCGTCACGCTCAGCCCGCGCACGCCAAGTTGCTTGGCGTCGTCCAGAAAACTCGGCACGTCCTCGCGCGGAATCCGAAACGGCACGTAGACCTTGTTCAGGTTCGCGTGGCGAAACGCGCGGTTGTGCACCAGCGGGCTCATGCTCTGCGCAATCGGGTCCCCCATCACGCCGTAGACCTCGGTCTCGGCGTTGATTTCGTCGTAGCGATAGAGATTCCGCATCTGTTGGTAGCTCAACTGCCCCGGCGCAAGCGAACGTTCCTGATGAAACGTCGCATAGGTGAACGGCGAGCCGTATTTGCCGCACAGCACGCGCGTGGGCACGCCCATCTCGCCCATGCAGATGCCGATCGTGGGAATGTCCGCGCTTTGGACCAGTTCCAGCATCCGCAAGTTGTCGTGCGGCTCGTTGGCCAACGTCGCGAGCTTGACGATGTCGGCGTCGAGCGCCTTGAGCCGCGCGTGAATCGCTGGCAAGTCCTCGGGCGTCTTACGAAAATCGTGCAGGCTGATGATCCGCTTGGTCTTGCCATACCGCGGTATCTTGGCCGCCACGTCTTCCTCCAGATCGACGTACTCCACACCCTGCACGATGGCGGTCCGCAGCAGCAATTGCCGCGCTTCCTCGGTGCCCGGCCATTTGCCGCCGTCCTGATTGCGGCGCAGCGTGACGATCACGGGCGTCGGCCGCTCCGGCAGCAGCCGATTCAGATTCACATTGCCGTTGATGTAATCGAGCCGTAGCTCGACGAGCTCGGCCCCTTGCTCAGCCAAGTGCTTGTGCTCGGCGATGACATGCCGATGCCGGCCCCGGCCAATGCTGACGCAGATCATGGGGAATGATGAATGCAGAATGATGAATGTTGAATGACGAACGCGAGCGGCCGGACGTGCTCGCTCCTCTAGTATAGTCTGAACGATTCGCCCGATTCAGCCGGCAATCTGAACGGGTTTTCCGCTTCGCCATTCATCATGCGGCATTCATCATTTCCGCTTCACGTGCGGCGAAACTGCCGGTCGAGCTCTTCCCGCGTAAAGACGAGCGCCGTCGGGCGTCCGTGGGGGCAATGATGGGCATCCTGGGCCAGGTGGCGTTGCTGTAACAGGGCCTGGATCTCGGTCGCCGCCAGGCGATCGCCCGCCTTCACCGCCGCTTTGCATGACATCATGTGCAGCAGTTCGTCCAGCAGATCACGGCGATCGGGCGCCTTGCCGCCGGCTTGCAGCTTTTCGAGCGCCTCGGCCAGCAGTTCCTTGACCTTCACCCGGGCCAAAAGCACCGGCTGGCTCAAGACCAGCACTGTGTCGCCGCCGAAGGGTTGAATCTCCAGGCCGAGCTGCTCGAGGGTCTCGCGATGCTCCAGCGCGAGCGCCGCTTCGGAGGTGCTCAAATCGACCGGTTCCGGGACCAGCAACCGTTGGGATTCGAGCGGCCCGGCCAGAATCCGCTTTTTGAGTTGCTCGTAGAGAATCCGCTCGTGGAGCGCATGCTGGTCGATCACCACCACGCCATCGTCGCTCTCGGCGATCAAGTAGCGATTGTGAATCTGAATCGCCGGCACCGGCTGGGGCCCGTCGAACCGCGCCACGTTCGGCGCAGTGGGCCCGGGCAATGTCTGACCGTTCCTCGCTGGGAATGGTCGATCTAACATGGTGACTTCCAACGGAGCGGAATCCGCCGGCGACCAAGGCGCAAACAACTCCGCCGCGGCATGGCCGTTGCCTGCCAACCGGCTCGTGCCATTCCCCTGGCTGGACCAATCGGCGCGTCCCCAACCGCTGACCGGCGACTCCAGCTCAGCCACGCCTGCGCCGACCGGCTGCAAGCGGGCGGTGAGGTCGGTGCTGAGAAACTTGGTGCGCAGTGCGCCAAGGAGTTGACTGTAAATCCGCCCGCCGTCCTGGAAGCGAACTTCGAGCTTCGTCGGGTGGACATTCACGTCGACCACGTCCGGCGGCATCTTGAACGACAAGTAGCTGATCGGCTGACGGCCGGTGAGCAGCAGCCCGCGATAGGCCTCGCCCAAGGCGTGCTGCAGCGAGCGATCGCGAATGAAGCGGCCGTTCAGAAACAGGTACTGCATCCGCGCGTTGTTGCGGCTCTGGCTGGGATCGGCCGCGTAACCGGCCAGTTCGACGTCGCCGTCGGCGCTTTCGACCCAGATCAAGGCGTCGGCCAGCTCGCTGCCATGCAGTCGACGGATGCGCTCCAGCCAGGGTTCGCCCGCGGGCAGTTCCTGCACCAGCCGCTCATTGTGGCGGAGCGTGAAATGAATCTGCGGATGCGCGAGCGCCAGCCGCGTGAAGGCCTCGGCGACGTGTCCCATCTCGGTCTGCGTCGACTTCAAGAACTTCCGTCGTACCGGCGTATTGAAAAACAGCGTGCGGACTTCCAGCGTGGTGCCGATCGGCGCACCGCACGGAATCAGTTCGCTCGACTGCCCGCCGACGACCTCCAGTTCGGCGGCCGCGTCGGCGCCGCGCGGTTTGCTGCGCAGCATCAACCGACTCACCGCGGCGATGCTGGCCAGAGCCTCGCCGCGAAAGCCGAGCGTGCCGACGCGAAACAGATCGTCGGCGTCGCGAATCTTGCTGGTGGCATGGCTGGCCACGGCCAGTGCGAATTCCTCGGGCGGAATGCCGCAACCATTGTCGCTGACGCGAATCAGTTCCAGGCCGCCTTGTTCGACCGCCACGTCGACGCGCGTGGCGCCGGCGTCGAGGGCGTTTTCCATTAACTCCTTGACGACGCTCGCCGGCCGCTCAATCACCTCGCCCGCGGCGATCTTATTCACCACGTGCGGCGACAGTTGTTGAATGGCAGGCATGGGGGTCCGTCCCGGCAGGAAATGATGAACGATGAATGACAAATGATGAATGACGGACGTGGACAAGATGAACGGTCGCTCTCCGCCATTCATCATTCTGCATTCGTCATTCTGCATTCAAACTATTTCTTCGCCACCATCGGAGGAATCTCGCGGACCCAGATGTTGCGGAAGCGGACGGGGTTGCCGTGGAACTGCAGGTGCAGCGGGAGGCGTTCGGCGTGCGCGTCGTAGTGGGGCGGTTCGTCCCAATAGGTTCCGCCCAACAGTTCCGTGTGGTTCTGCACGAGGATGCCGTTCTGGAACACCGTGAAGTAGGCCGGCTTGACGACCTTGTCGCCGTCGAAGACCGGGGCGTCGAAGACGATGTCGTAGGTTTGCCACGCGCCCGGCTGGCGGCAGGCGTTCACCAGCGGCGGCATGGTCTTGTAGATCGAGGCGCACTGGCCGTCGACGTAGGTCTCATTCCCATAGGAATCGAGGATCTGCACTTCGTATTTGCCCATCAGGTAGGCGCCGCTGTTGCCGCGCCCCTGACCGGAGCCTTCGATCTTTTCCGGCGTGGCGAATTCCAAGTGCAGTTGGCAGGAGCCGAAGCTCTCCTTGGTGTTGATGCCGGTGCCGTGCGAAATGGCGTAGCCGTTCTCGACGATCCATTGGTCGCCGCCGTCCCAAGCGTCGAGGTTCTTCCCGTCGAACAGCACCACTGCGTCTGCCGGCGGCGCGCCCGGCGCGTCTCCCGGCGTGACCAGCTTGGGCGTCGGCCATTGGATGCCGCTCTCGTAGCCGTCGGCCAGCGCCCAGCCGATCGAGCCCAGCCCGACAGCCGTCAGGACGAGCCAAGTCTTCAAACCCAGGGCACGGCAGCATTCCAGCGGGCATTTCATGGGCGTTATTCCTTCAGTCGATGGCAGACGGAAAACTCGGCAATTCAAGCGACGACGACCGGCCGCGCCGCCCCTAAGAACGTAATTCGCCACGGCTCGGGAGGCAATCCCCGGCCTGCATCTTACGCCGATTCTAGTGCGGGCGGGCGAACCGGCCGAGGGTTGAATCCTTCAGCATTGGGTGCGGCGTTACCACGAGCAGGGACTGGCCTGGCTCGACGATGAGCGCGGTCGCGAACCGCGCAGTCGGCTGACGCCGGAACAAGAAGTCGAGGGGCGCCGCCTCGAAACCGGTCCCACGGAGCAGGCTTCCACACGGCCAAAAAGGCGCGGGCGCCGCACATCGTCAGCCACGGGCAACTGCCGACCTACAGCCCGGAACTCAACTGAGAAAGATCAAGACGCCGGACGCAATTGTAATCGCGACGGCGGCCATCCATAACGTCGACGTGCAGCACGCACTCGACAACCGCATGTTGCGTCTGAATGGTCTTGGGCCGGTTAAGTCGCTAGGGATGGCGAGACCCGTTCCATTCAATCAACAACGAGGGCTGTTTTAGCCAGCCGAACCGTGGCTTGAGTTTACGGCGCCACATCGGTGGGTTAGTTGATCTGTAAGTAATATTGCGGCACGGTCTAATGTTGCGGCACGGTCTCCCGACCGTGCCGCCGGCCTGACCGCAGGTCTCCAGTTTTAAATCGCGGCAATGAGATGGAGACCTGCGGTCGCACGGGTGGCATGGTCGGGAGACCATGCCGCAACGACGTTGGCATTCGCCAGCATAACCGTGTGTCGAGCACGTTGCATCCGGCGCACAAACGGCTACGATCGATCTCAACCAGCCGCCAAGCTCAACGCGCGGCCGGCGGTGTCGCCCACGGGATTGCCAGCAGCAAAGGTTTCGTCATGAAGTACATGGTACAATTCAAGCTTCGGCCGGGAGTCAAGAATCAGGTCATCGACTCGTTCGAGCTTCGTGGCCCAAATCGCAATCCGGGGGTTAAGTTTCTCGGCGCATGGATCGGCAACGAGGTCGAGGTGGTTTTTGCCTTGCTCGAAGCGAGTGACGATCGACACCTCGCGGCCGCCGGCGCATCCTGGGGCCAATTCGGGGAGTTCGAAGTGTTTCCCGTGACGGATGTGGAGCAGTATTGACGCAACGCGAACCGGTCGGCGTGTGGGATCAATCACTTCTTCGCTACAGCGATCAGGTGAGCCATACGTCTGGGTTCGTTGGACGTGCCGCGCGACTCGAAGTGGCTGGCCACGTTGCTGACGATGGTGCCGGCGCTGTGGAGCGGCCGTGACAACTTGATGCCCTTGCCGCCTCGCGCCCGGTGCTTGCCGGTTTGGATCGCGTAGTCCACGCGTACGTCACGGAAGTATCTCGACAGCAAGTCCGCGAGCGCCGCTTTAGGATAGTGGCGGAGGTGATCCGGGTTGTAGTTCGGCGGTTCGTTCTTGACGTAGTCGCCGTTGGGCGTGGTCAGGAACAACCAGCCGCCGGGTTTGATCACGCGGGCAATTTGCGCCACAAAGGCTTCGTCGTCGGGCACATGTTCGATCACTTCGATGCTGACGACGCCATCGAAGTGATCGCTCGGCTGCGCGCTGCGGCACATGTCTTCCAGCACGACGTTCACGATGTTCGAACGACGTCGCTGGAGATTGCGCAAAATCTGATCCGTGAAACCGAGATGCAACTGTTCCTGCACTTCCGATTCACGGGGGATGTCGCTCACCGTGACGTCGGCGGCGACGCCGATGGTGTACGGCGATTTCCTGCCGCCCACGTCCAGTAGCTTGGGCTGGGCGACGCCGCTCCCCCGCACGAGGCGGCGGATCTCGCGGTTCACAAGGTGCGGAAGTACTGGCAAGATCGGGCGGGCTAGGGTCATTTGCCATTCGTAGAACGTCATCATGCGCAGTCTTTTCCCGCCGCGAGCGTAAGGGCAACCTCGAAAAGATAGCCCAAATCACCGGCATTTCAACCAGCGTCGCGGCCGGGAACTCTCGTCTGTCGCGGTTTATTCTCGCCAATCCCAATCGCGGGCGACATCCTTCGTCAACTTTCGCTTCGGCGAAATCGTCGTCCCCACAAATTCCAGAATCGCGCGGTCCCAGGCGGACAACGTGCCATCCGACTCGCGTTTCGTTTCCAGCCGGGCGGCGACGGTGGTCGTTACGCTCGTCGTGGTGGCGAGTTGCGATGCGGAAACACTGCGCCGCAACGGCGCCGGCGAATTGTTGTTCGACGCGCCGAAGTTGTTGCGAACGGCGTTCAGGTCGGTGATGTTGACCTGGTTGTCGCCGTTGGTATCGCCGACGACGCCGGGGCCGCTCGCGCCAAAGTTGTTGCGGACGTTGTTCAAGTCGGCAATGTTCACATCGCCGTCGTTGTTCGTATCCCCTGCGAGCGGATTGGCGTCGTCCTTGCCGGGAGAACCGAGCGCCTTGTTGCTCGCGCGCCAGGATGGCGCATCGCCCCAAGTGCCGGTTTCCGCCAGCGGGTTGACAATCACCAGCGAAAAACCGCCGCCGTCGGTCGAAGGTTGCCAGTCATCGGAGTAACTGAAATCGAGCAACTTCTCTTGGAACGCCGACTCCAGCAGCAAGGTGTCGCTGGAGTTATTGAGGTTGCCGTTAAATTCGCCGGCGATGGTCAGGCCTGCGCCGTAACGCGATTCGAACGCCAACTGGTTGTTGACGAGCAGCACATGCGCGCCCGGCGCCAACGCACCGCCGACGAAGGTGAAGTCGACGCCGCCGGAAAGCTTCATGCCGGCGAGTTGCATCGGAGTCGCGCCGGTGTTTTGCAACTCCAGGTACTCGAAGTCGTTGTCGCCGTACGGGCTGCCCGGGGCCGGCTCCGGCGGATGGTACATGATCTCGGTGATCCGCAATTTCGGCGCGAGGACCGTGAATGTCGCGGCGTCGAGCGCGCTCCATTCTCCATCAAGCAACACGCGGGCGCGGACTTCCGCCGAGGCGTCGAATTGCAGCCCGTTACCGTCGTAGAGTACGGCCGTCGGGCTCGGCGCGCCGCCGGGCAGTCGCGGATCGCTGCCGTCGAGCGTGTAATAGATCGAGCCGCCAGAAGGGTCGAACGTTGGGACCAGCAGTTGGAGATCGAAGCTGAGATCGGAGCTGCCGCCGCCCGATTGATGGACCTCGACGGCGATGGTGTTGACGCCGTCGTGCAAGAGCGATTTGTCGATGATCAGTTCTTGAAAGGCGCTTTCGTCCCCACCACCGACCGCCCCAGAGGCCGGGGTCAGATAGTTGATGTCGCCGCCGGGCATGTTAAAGCGCGTCGGGAGCGGTTGACCGTTGATGTACACGACGGCGCCGTCGTCGCGCATGACGCGTAGCACCACGGAATCCATGCCGGCCAGGTCTGTGATGTTGAATTTCTTGTGGAAGTACGTCGTGATGTGCTTGTTGCCGGCGTTAGGTCCGAAACCCACCACGGTCTGCTCGCCACCATCACCATAGCCGAACTCGCCGAAGCCCGACTTCCAGATCGGCACACCATTCCCGTCTTTCACGTCTTCCGGCCTAAAGGCGACTTCCTTCCAGGCCGTACCTTGATTGGTGCCGTTATCGAGATAGTACCATTGGGAGCCGGCCGCGATGATCGGCGTGAACGACGTCGTGCCGACGCTGGTTAGCGTAACCGCGTCCTCTGGCGCCACTGCGCCACCGTGCTGGCTGTAAATGGGCGGATCGACGTTGGTATACAAACCCGCTGCGCGGAACTGCTTAATCATCTCGGCATGGCGTCCGGGGAAGTATTGCTGCACGACCCGGTTCACTTCGTTGACGAACTCCACGTCGTGCGTGTAGGGCGGCTCGCGGCGGGTATCGCCCCAGCGGGCCGATTCGCCGACCATGGCACGATCGATCACTTCGACCCACTTGAGGAACCGCGCGGTGTTGGCTTCCACGGACATCGCGCCGCCATTGAACATGTGTTGCTGAATGCGATCCGCGAAGCGCAGTCGGAATTCCGGGTTGGCCCGCAGCGCGTTGTAGATGAACGACGGGCGGTAGTCCTGATTGACGGGTGTCATGTTCATGCCGGTGATCGATTCGAGCGTCCGCTCAGCGTCCCAGCTAAAGAACTGCCACTTGGCGCCTTCCTCGCGCAGGCGGCCGGAGTACCAGTTGTGGTCGTCCCAATCCTGGTTGCCGCCATACAGGTTGAGCATGAAGTAGTCGATCAGATTGTCGACGTCTAAGTACTGGTCTTGAATCGCCTGGTAGGCGGCGGGCGTGCTCAGTCCTGCCGCCGCCAGATTGCGCATGGCGTCCCAAGCCGCGCGATCGCCGTCCAGCACCTTGAGCGAGTTGAGTGCGTCGTAGTCTGTCTTATCGCCGCCCAAGTGGTCGGCCATAAATGCCGCGTTCGGGCGCTCGACGACGTTGTAGAGACCCCAGTACAGCCCGTTGATGTACAGATGTACGAACGTGCCGGCGCCTTGCAGCTGGCCCATATCGCGCAGCGTTTCGCGCGCCCATTCGTCCTGGATCAACGTGGTGCGCTGGTTCTGATCGCCGCCGCAGCACATGTACGAATTGTTGAACCCGGCGCGGAGCACGATGTTGTCGAACTCCTCGATGCCGGAATCCGGAATCAGGTTGTAGCGCAACTTGCTGGGGCCGTACTCGTTCTTGTAGACAAAGCGAAACGAGTGCTTGACGAACTCAGGATTGCGCCCGACGTTGCCTTGCATCCGGACGCCTTGGTTGATCTGGAAACCTTCCGTACCGTCCGGGTAGATCATTTCCAACGAACCGGGCCGCTCCCAGGCGTCGCCGGATTGCTGTGCGTTGGCATAAATGCCGGTCGCCGGGTCGAAGAGATCGCTCATCTCCATCACCAGCGACATCGAAGGGATGGTGAGCAAATCCTGCTCGAACGTGGCGCTGTACGCCGGGTTGTTCGTGACGTTTGGATCGACTTCGTAGTCCGGGCCGGGGGAACCCCAGCCGCCGGGGAAGCCAGCGCCGGTCTGGCTGCGCACATCCGCCACGAAGATATAGCTGTGCGTATCGATGTTCGTGGGCAGGAAATCGTCTTTGAAGGCCACGGCGCGCACGGTCGTGGTGCCGTCGACGTGAATCGGGCCTGTGTAATTGTTACCGTTGCTGAGCGTCGGCTCGCTGCCGTCCGTGGTGTAGCGGATCGTCGCGCCCGCGGTCGGCGTGGTGATCGTGACATCGAACGGCGCGCTGTAGAAGCCGCGATCGACGCTGAAGTCGGTATCCGCCACGACGCCGAAGAAAGAGGTTGCGTTGAATTCGCCCGGCGTCGGCTCGCCGAAGTAGCGCTCCTGATCGCCGAGGACAGTGATCTCAACTAACTCCGGTTGAATCAGGAAGCCAGTACTGTTCGAGACTTCGTTCAGCCCCTGAATGGCCAGCACATTGTTACCGGCGACCAGGTCGTCGATAAACGCCGTGACGTTGATTTCTTCGACAACGATCGATTGGGCGTTGGGGCGATCTTGCACCGCGGTGGAATTCCACGTCGCGGCGCCGGGCGCGTTGCGGCGCGCGATTTCCTGACCATTGAGATACGCCACAAAGCCATCGTCGTAGCGCATCCGCAACGTGAGCGATTCGTAACTCGCCGGATCGGCCACGTTGAACGGCAGCCGCAGATACGCGGAACTGTTCACGCCGAACATCGACGTTTCGAGATCCGTCTTGATGAACGTCGACAAGCTCGGCCCGCTGCCGCCGGTGACGACGACCGACTCGACGGCCAGGCCGCCGTTCGCGGTGTCGCCGACCAGATCGAAGTTCGCGTTGAAGGCGCCGTGGCTGCCCTGCGCGGCGAAAAATTCCAACCCGGCGCCGCCGCCGCGCTCGTAGAAAGTCAGCCGCACGTCGTAGATGCCGGCTTCTGTGGCATTGAACACGGCCAGCGTGTCCGAGGCGCCGCGTGGGCTGGGAAAGGAAGAGTTGAACACCGGTACGCCGCCGCGACTGAGCGTGAGCCCGAAGCCGTCATCGCTGTTGACGCCGAAAGTCCAGGCGCCGGTCGCAGGAATGGTGAGCTGCGCCGTGGCTTCGATCACGAAATCATCGACGTCTTGCCCGATCACTTGTCCTGGGAAGGCGCGGTCGTTGCCATAGTGCGCGGCGCTGTCGGTGCCGAGGTAATTGACCGTCGCCGCGTTCTCGCTCACGACGCTGGAGTAGTTGTTCGGATTCTCAATCACCTCTTCCGCGGTGGAGAGATCATTGACCGTGACGCTGGCTTTGTAGTTCTTCACCGCGAAGCCGGGCGCCGTGGTCTCATAGCCGATGCCGGATTGCGCGTTCGTCCACGTGCCGTCGTTGAATGTAGGACTAGTCCAACTTGTGCCCAGCGCCGCGTCGCCGGCGGTCGGGACGCGTACCTTGCCCGTGGCACTGTTGGCGAGCAACGTTTCGACGGAGACGTCCTGGCCGATGCCGTAGGAGACCTTTTCGTACTGCTGAGGCGCATCGAACTCCGAGGCCAGCGTGATGCCATTCGGTTCGACGAGTGCGAGATATTCGCCTGCCGTAGAGAGCGAGAAGTTCGTGTGCAACTCGCTGCCGGCGACGGCGCGATCCTTACCCGAGGCGAACACGACGAGGAATCCGCCAGCCGGCACGACGGCCAAGGGGAAATCCCACTTCGTCAATTCGTCGGAGTCATCGGTGAGATGCCAGCCTTGCAGATTGACGTCGGCCGCGCTGGCGTTGTAGATCTCAATCCAGTCCGACGCATCGCCATCCTGATCCTGCAGCCCGCCGTCGTTCTGCGCGAGGAACTCGCTGATGAACACGTCGCCGGCCATCATGACGCGCGACTCAAGTCGTTCGCCGAGCCAATTGCCACGCCGCACTTGATTCGTGCGCCGAGATTTTCCCCACCGCGGTCGCCGCCTGGCCGCCATGTCTGTCCCCTGTCTGCTGGAAGCGCGATCGATAGGGACAGCGCGAGCCGGAAGCGGCCCTGGTCTTCTCTGTCCCAATTCCCTGGCGACCGGTTTGAATGGCCACAGGGCATCTTGGAGTTTAACAAGGATTAAATGAATTGTGTGGATTTTGTGAGGAAATCCTTGACGATTGGGGCTTTTGGCCCGGCGCTTCGCCAGTCCAAGCCCAGGGAAGGCCCTCCAAGTCGTGGGGGATGGTGGGATTTGCGCTGGCCTTCCCTGGGCTTAACGAGAGCGGAACTTGTTTCCGATGTTGCGTGCGTTAAGCTGATGTCCACATGTCCACTCAATCGCCATCGGGGGTTTGCGCGATGCCGGCGAAACTTGCCACGACGACGTGCCAGCGATTCCTTTTCCTGACCGCGTTCGGCTGGATGGCCGCCACGACGCGCGGGGATTGCCTCGTCGAGTTGTCCTTCGGCCATGCCTCGCCGGACTCCGCGATCGCTTCGCTGCGGATGCCCGGCGAGATTACGGCGAAGCTCACGCCGTGGCAGCGCCGGCTGTGCGATCGCCTGACCGCCTTCGCCAAGGGCGACGACGATGACTTCCTCGACGTGGAGATCGACACGTCAGCGATGACGCCATTCCGCCGGCGCGTGACGGAACACTGCCGCAAAATTCACCGCGGACAGACGCTCAGCTACGCGGAGCTGGCGGAAAAAGTCTCGGCCCCCGGCGCGGCGCGCGCCGTCGGCACGGTGATGCGGAAGAACCCGTTTCCGTTGATCGTGCCTTGCCACCGCGTGTTGGGAGCGGCGGGCAAGCTGGGCGGGTATTCAGCGCCAGGCGGGTTGGAAACGAAACGGCGGTTGTTGGCGATGGAACAAGCGAAGTAGATCGCGGTGTTCATCGTCTTATGTAGTCGGACTCTGTGAGGCCGGAGGAGCGGACCCGCTCTTGAGTGTGGACGTTTTTCGTGTTGCCGTGGTTGTAAGCGTCCCCGCCAAGGTCACAGACCGCGGCCACAGAAGTCGGACTACGCATGGCGTGCGTTGCGGTTAAGGAACTTGAAGATCAGCAGCGTTAGGCAGCCGGTGCCGACGCCGCATACGAGCGCGAATTGAAACGCCAGCAATGCGCGGCGGTAAATGGCCTCTTGTAGTGTGACGCCAATGCCGACGTACTCCGCTGGATGCCCCCAGATTGCGTCGCTGATCCACTCGTGAGGTAGGCTAACTCGCTCGCGCAGCACGACAATTGCCGCAGCGTATGCGACAGTACCGACCATCATCCCCGCTGCAAACCAGCGCCGTGGACCAGGGGATGTCAAAATCACTCGGAAGCAAACGCCAAGAATTGGAATCGGCGCGAACATCCCAAGTGTCTGCCAAATCGAAATCGGCTCGGCAACCGCGGCCGCGATGATAGCCGCGTAGGCGGTCAGAATTGCGATCGTCGAAATGGTAAATCGCGGTTTCATGCCAATTCCCTTCGGTAAATGGCATTTTGACGTCCCCCCTCCCTCCAGGGTACACTCTAAAGCTCGAAATCCGCGCTTTTCGCTCCTCGTCGCAGGATCGCCCATCATGAGACTCGCTTTGGTCTTCCGCTGCGTGGTATTTGCTTTGCTTTGCGTTCTCGGTCGACAGGCGTCCGCCGCGGACACCGCCCCCATTCGTGGCTTGTTCCTGGGCGATCAGGGGCATCACAAGCCCGCGGAGCGGTACCCGCAGTTGGCGCCGGTGCTGGCGGGGCGGGGGATTGAGCTGGACTACACCGAGGACATTGGCATGCTCTCGGCGGAGAAGCTCGCGCCGTACGACGTGTTGGTCGTGTATGCGAACATCGAAAAGATCGCGCCGGAGCAGGAGCAGGCGTTGTTGGATTTCGTCGCCGGCGGCAAGGGGCTGGTGCCGTTGCACTGTGCTTCGTTCTGCTTCCTCAACTCTGATAAGTACGTAGAGTTGGTCGGCGCGCAGTTTCAGAAACATGAGACCGGCACGTTTCGGACCGAGATTGTCGCTCCGCAAAATGACATCATGCGCGGCTTCGCCAGCTTTGAGAGTTGGGACGAGACCTACGTGCATCGTCGCCACAACGAAAAAGATCGCACGGTGCTGGAAGTGCGCCGCGAGGGAGATCATGTCGAGCCTTGGACGTGGATCCGTACGCCCGGCAAGGGGCGCGTATTTTATACCGCCTGGGGACACGATCAGCGCACGTGGCGGCACCCTGGCTTCGTGAACCTGGTGGAGCGCGGCATTCGCTGGGCCGCCGGGCGCGATCCGCAACAGGCCGCCGCGTATCTGGACAATCGGGCGTTCCCCGTGCCCGAGATGACCAAGCCGCGCCAGGACGTCGCGCCGTTCGAATATGTCAACGTCGGCAAAAAAATTCCGAACTATCCGCCGAGCGCCCGCTGGGGCGTGCAGGACGAACCGCTCAGCGAGATGCAGCAGCCGCTGCCGCCGGAAGAATCGATCAAGCATCTGATGACGCCCGAGGGGATGCATCCGGAGTTGTTCGTCGCCGAACCTTCACTGGCCGGCAAGCCGATCGCCATGAATTGGGACGAACGCGGACGGCTCTGGGTTTGCGAGACCTACGACTATCCGAATGAGTTGCAACCGCCGGGCGGCGGGCGCGACCGCATTCGCATTTGCGAAGACACCGACGGCGATCTGCGCCCCGACAAGTTCACGGTCTTCGCCGAAAAGCTGAGCATCCCGACGGCGATGATCTTCTCGCGCGGCGGCGTGATCGTGCATAACGGCGTGGAGACCTTGTACTTGAAAGACACCGACGGCGACGACGTGGCGGACGAGCGCCGCGTGTTGTTCACCGGGTGGGCCCTCAACGACACGCACGGCGGCGTGAGCAACTTCCAGTACGGGCTCGACAACTGGATCTGGGGCATGCAGGGCTACAACGACTCGACGCCCACCACGGCCGACGGTGTTGAACTGGCCCATTTCCGCCAAGGCTTCTTCCGTTTCACAGCGGACGGGAAGCAGATGGAATTCGTCCGCTCGACGAACAACAACACCTGGGGCCTCGGCATCAGCGAGGAAGGGCTGATCTTCGGTTCGACGGCCAATCGCTGCCCGAGCGTATACATGCCGATCGCCAATCGCTACTACGAAGCCGTGCGCGGCTGGTCGCCGTCGCTGGTGTTGGAGATGATCTCCGACACGTATCTCTTCAAAGCGGCCACGCCGAAGGTGCGACAAGTCGATCAGCACGGCGGTTACACGGCCGGCGCGGGGCACTCGCTCTACACGGCCCGCAACTATCCGCAGGAGTATTGGAACCGCACCGCGTTTGTCACCGAAGGGACCGGGCATCTGGTCGGGACGTTCGTCTTGGAGCGCGACGGGACCAATTTCAGTTCGGAGAATTCATTCAACCTCGCGGCCAGCGACGACGAATGGACCGCGCCGATCATGGCCGAGGTCGGCCCCGACGGCAACGTCTGGGTGATCGACTGGTACAACTACATCGTGCAGCACAACCCGACGCCGCAAGGTTTTGAAAACGGCAAGGGAAACGCATACGAATCGGACCTGCGCGACAAAAAGCATGGTCGCATCTATCGCATCGTGCCGGACGGCTGGAAGCAGGACGCCGCGCCGAATCTGGCGAAAGCCGCTCCGGACGATTTAGTCGCCGCGCTGGCGCACTCGAATCTATTCTGGCGCCGTCACGCGCAGCGTCTGCTGGTCGAACGCGGCGAACTGGACGTGTTGCCGCAGTTGATCGCGCTCACGCAGAACCAGTCCGTGGATGCAATTGGCTTGAACGTTGGCGCAATTCATGCCCTGTGGGCGATGCACGGGCTCGGCGCGTTGGACGGCAAGCATGCCGACGCGAACGCGGCGGTGATTGCGGCCCTCAAACATGCTTCGGCTGGCGTGCGGATGAATGCGGCGCAAGTCGTGCCGCGTGTCGAAGCGTCGTTGCCGGCGCTGGTCGCGTTGCGCGAAGACGGCGATGCGCTCGTGCGACTGAATGTGTTGCTCGCGCTCGCGGAATTTCCGGCCAGCGAACAGGCCGCCGAGACAATCGACGCGATGCTCCGCGATCGCAATAACCTGGCCGACCGTTGGATTCCGGAGGCCGCGACCTGCGCCGCGGCCGCGCATAGCGGACCGTTTTTGAACCGGATTGCCGCCGCGGGCGAGCTCAGCGATCAGCAAATGGAGGTGACGCGCATTGTGGCCGGACACTTCGCGCGATCTGGAAACGTGGCGGCCGCGCCGGCGTTGTTGTCCAAGTTGGTTGACGCACCGCCAGCGGTCGCCGAGGCGATTGTCCAAGGGCTCGTGAACGGCTGGCCGAAGGACTCCAAGGTTCCCGTCGACGCCGCACTGGAAGCGAGCTTGGAGACCGTCGCCAAGCGAGTTTCGCCCGGCACGCGCGGCGGGCTGGTGAAGCTTGCGTCGATGTGGGGAAGCGAACACTTGGGCAAGCTGGCCGAAGAGTTGTCCGAGGCGCTCTTAGCGGAAGTCACGGATGACGCGCAGAGCGAAGAGCGTCGCATTGAGGCGGCGCGAGAGTTCGTCGAGTTCCAGTCAAACAGCATTGAAGCGGTCGACAGACTTCTGGAAGAAATCACGCCGCGCACTTCGCCGGAGCTCGCCGCTGGTTGGCTCCGGGCGTTGGAATTGAGCACGGCCGAAGAGGCTGGCGTGCGGCTAATCGAGCGGCTCGACGCCTTTGCGCCTGCCGTGAAGGCGAACGCCTACGGCGTGTTGCTGGGCCGCCCGGAATGGACGCAGGCGTTGCTCAACGCTGCGGACGATCGGCCGGAGTTGCTTGTTGATCTCTCGCTCGACCGCAAACAAGTGCTGTTGGCGCATCCGAGCCGCGCCCTGCGCCGGCAAGCAGGTCGATTGCTGGAGAAAGGCGGCACGCTGCCGGACGCTGATCGTCAAAAAGTGCTCGCAGAACTGTTGCCGATCACGCACGTGAAGGGCGATCACGTCGCCGGCAAACAATTGTTCTTGAAACATTGCGCGACCTGTCATACGCACAGCGGCGAGGGAAAACGCATTGGTCCGGACCTGACCGGCATGGCGGTGCACCCCAAGGAAGAGTTGCTGGGCAACATCATCGACCCCAGCAAGAGCGTGGAAGGCAACTTCCGCGTCTACACCGTGGCGACTGAGGACGGGCAGATTCTCACGGGCCTGCTGGCTTCCGAATCGCGGACGTCGATCGAGTTGATCGACGCCGAAGGGAAAACGATCAGCCTGTTGCGCGACGACATCTCAGAACTTGCCGCGTCGCGCAAGTCGCTGATGCCCGAGGGCTTCGAAAAGCAGATTACCCAAGAAGAATTGACGAACCTGCTGGAGTTCCTGGCCTTCCGCGGCAAGTATCTGCCACTCGATATTTCCAAAGTCGCCCGCGTGTCGACGGTCAAAGGCATGTTCTATAGCGCCGACGCGCCGGCCGAGCGGCTGATCTTCGACGATTGGGCGCCGAAGACGTTCGAAAACGTGCCCTTCATCCTGGTCGATCCCCGCCAAGGGCGCGCCGCGAATGCCATCATGCTCTTCGGCCCGCAAGGTTACCTGGCGCCGACGATGCCGCGCAGCGTGGAATTGCCCTGTAACGCGCCGGCCAAGGCCATTCACTTCTTGAGCGGCGTCTCCGGTTGGGGCTATCCGTACGGCACGGAGAAATCCGTCACGATGATCGTGCGACTGCATTTCGAGGACGGCACGGCGGAGGACCACGAACTACGCAACGGCGAGCATTTCGCCGACTACGTCCGCCGCGTCGACGTCCCGAAATCGGAGTTCGCGTTCGACCTCCAGGGCCGGCAGATCCGCTACTTCGCGGTAACGCCGACGAAACAGGACTTGATCCAGCGCATCGAACTTGTCAAGGGCGAAGACACGACCGCGCCGGTGGTCATGGCGATCACGGTCGAAGGGCGGTAAAGGGAGGAATGACGAATGGCGAGCAGGCTAGAAGCTGCTCCATCGTGATCTCACGGCCGCCGTCCGCGATCACGCGCACCGGCACGAGCGACGACAGTGCGACGGCATGCGACGACTGTCGCGTGGCAACATCCGGCGCTTGCAAACGCCGACGCCAAGCTTAGAACGACGCCGTCGAAACTCCGGCCTGTCGGCAAAGTTCGCCGATCGTCAAACGCAACGACGCCTGTCGGGCGATCAACCTACGCCAAAACGCCACCCGATCCGCCGCCGAAGTTCGAGACATGGCCGTCACCGAGGGAAGCCCAAATTCAAGCCCATTCCGTCAACTTGCCACGCCCAACCACCATGCCGATTCGGGGACGGTTACGACGAAGCTCACGCGCAGTCACGTGGCGGCGCAGCGGGCAGTCTCGGAGTTGATCGATCAGAGAACCGCACTCCGCATCGGCCAGCAGTTGGTGCAAGCCGTAAACGACGAGTTCGCCGGAGTGGATCGCTGATGACTGCCAGCCTGTTCGCTGATTAAGCTGGATGCAGGGAGAGAAACAATGCCGGTGATTCGGAAGAAATACACCCGCCCGCTGCCCGCTGACGCCACTCTCCATGAGCGCCAACAGCGCGCAGAAAAAAACGCGGCACCGAGTTGACGCTCGACGCCGCATACAGATGCGGTCGGAGAGTTAGTAGGAAGTCTTCACCGGACGCGAGGAGCGGAGAATCCGCAACTTTCTCAATGAATTCACCTTGGAGACCCCGCGGGCCCTCCACTCTCCAGTCGCATTTTAAGACCCGCGGCTGGCTTCGCCAGCCCGCAAAAAAAACGTCCTCGCGAGAGCACAGGCTTCATACGCCGGTGCTCCCAATGTGGAGACGAAGGGGATCGAACCCTCAACCCCCGGCTTGCAAAGCCGGTGCTCTCCCAATTGAGCTACGTCCCCGTGCATGGGCGAAACATCGACATGTTGCCCGTTGCGTTACGTAACAGTTTAGGGCGCGGATTGATGCCCGCCAAGGCTGGGCGGCGGCCGCGTGGGCGACGGCGGGCGGTGGAAGGTGAAGGGCGCCGCTGTACGTCGCGGCTGTCCGCTGCTCTGGCGGGCTGGTAGAATCGCGGACAACTTCTGGGTTTGCCGATTCCACCGTTCCAAATGGAAAGTGCAGGGGAAAGTGCCGCGTCGCAATGTGAGTCAGTTGGGGCATCAAGAGGCGGTCGATCAGGTTTTTCTTGCCTCGCAGAAGCAACTGCGGCCGAATCGGAACGGAAACCTTTATTTGCAGATCGACCTGTCCGACCGCACCGGCTCGATCAGTGCGCGGATGTGGAACGCTTCGGACGCCGACTATCGGGCGTTCGAGGACGGCGATTTCGTCCGCATCGAAGGGACGACGCAACTGTTCCAAGGGGCGATTCAGCTTATCATCAACAACGTCTGCCGCGCTCGAGAAGATGAAGTCGATCTGGCGGACTTCATGCCGCTGGCAAATGCCGACATCGATCGCCTCGCCGTGCGGTTGGGCGAGATGCTGCGGCAGGTCCGCGATCCGCACTTGTCGGCGCTCGCACAGTGCTTCCTGATGGACGAAGCGTTCATGCGGAAGTTTTCCAAGGCGCCGGCCGGCATCAAGCATCATCATGCCTATCACGGCGGGCTGTTGCAGCACGTCACGAATCTGATGGAAGTGGTGCTGTGCGTCGCCGGACGGTTTCCGATGGTGGACCGCGATCTGCTGTTGATGGGGGCCTTTCTGCATGACATGGGCAAGGTCGATGAGCTGAGTTACGAGCGGGCGTTCAGCTACACCGACGAAGGGCAGATGCTCGGGCACCTGGTGATGGCCGTGGGGATGCTTGAGGTCAAGATTGTCGAGACGGAAAAGCTGATGGCCGAGCCGTTCCCCGTGGAACTGACGCTGCGGCTCAAGCACATGATCGTCAGCCATCACGGGCAATACGAGTACGGCAGTCCGAAGTTACCGATGACGCTGGAAGCCGTGGCGCTGCATCAACTCGACAATCTCGACGCGAAGATCCACAACTTCTATCAGCAATTGACGGAAGACCCGAACGTCGAAAGCCCCTGGACGAACTTCAATCACGCCACGGGGCGAAAACTGTTCAAGGGTTACGGCGCGCGACGGGACGCGCTGACGAATGGGGAGTAATTGGAACCGCGAAAGACGCGAAGTCACGCGACAGACGGAGAGCAGGGAACCACGAAAGGCACAAAAAGCACGAACGGCGGAGATTGCTGGTTGGCGAGTTGGTTAAGCCCAGGGCAGGCCCTCAAAGACGTCGCTGATGAATTGGTCATTGGAGGCCTGCCCTGGGTTTCATCCTGCGAAGCGGCGGAACGTGCAAGAAATGCGTTGACCTAGCGAATACTACCTCAGGTTCTTAAGCACGAAGGCGCGGAGCCAGGGTATGAATGACGTGGGGCGGGAAACTGCGGGCGGCTTTACGCCGTATCACATTACGCGGCCGGCGCCGGTGTTGATGTGGTACTACGTGATTTGCGCGTTTCTGACGGGACCGGGCGTGATCTTCGCGATCTGGCCGTATTGGTTCAAATACGAGACGTTGCGCTATAAGTTCGACGAGAAGGGCGTCTCGATGAGCTGGGGGATTATCTTCCGGCGCGAGACTTTGCTGACCTATCGGCGGATTCAGGATATTCATCTGACTCGAAATATCCTACAGCGCTGGCTCGGCCTCGCCACGGTGAGCGTGCAGACGGCCAGTGGCTCGGCCACGGCAGAGATGAGCATCGACGGGATTCTCGAAGCCGAGGCGTTGCGCGATTTTCTCTACACGCGGATGCGCGGCGCGAAAGGGCTCGACGAAGGGCTGGCCAAGGCCGAACTCGTGGGAAGTGGGACCGCGGAGGATGAATCGCTGCGATTGTTGCACGAGATTCGCGACGCGATGCGCACTTTGGCCGATCGCGAAAGGAACGTCGCATGACGACCGGACGCGTCGAGGCCGCCAGCGCTTGGATTTATCAGGGCGTGTGGCGCGTGCTGGTGGATTGGTTCCGCGTGCCGCAGGACCCGCCCACGCTGCCGTCGTTCGCGGGCGATTCCGTCGCTTCGTTTCGACCCAGCGAGGGTTTCCTGCGGTACATGAAGTTTTTCTTCTGGCTGGTGCTGCTGATCATCGATGGCATTCTGATCGCGGTCTGGCTGGGCGTCACCGTGGCGTCGCCGTTGATCGGCGCGTTGATCGCGATTCCGATGGCGGCGCTGATCATTGTGCCGGACGTCCTCGCGTACATTGCGATTCACCTCCGCTACGACACGACGTGGTACGTGCTCAGCGAGCGCAGCCTGCGAATCCGCCGCGGGATCTGGGTGATCAACGAGACGACCATCACCTACGAAAACGTGCAAAACCTGAAGATCGACCAGGGGCCGCTGCAGCGGTTTTTCGGTATCGCCGACGTGGTTGTCGAGACCGCCGGCGGGGGCGGGAGTTCCCCAGGTCCGCACGGCCAGCAAGGCGGCGCCGGGCATTCTGGTTTGATCGAAGGGGTAGCGGAAGCCCGGGAAATTCGCGACCTGATCCTGAGCCAACTGCGGCAGAGCACGAGCGGCGGCCTGGGGGATGACCACCATGCCGCGCCGGCGCATCAGCCAGCGACCGCCGCATTTTCGACGGCTCATCTCACGGCGTTGCGCGAGATTCGGGATTTGGCCCAACGGGCAGCGCGGGCGGGCTAACAAGACAACTGCGCCGTGCGAGACAAGCCCAGGGAAGGCCCTCGCAGGCGTAGCTATCGCCAACGACCTCGGTGGCCTTCCATGGGCTTAATGGCGAAAATCGCCGAACGAGCGAAGCCGCTCCCGGTCTTTATTTTCCGGCCGCGCGTGCTAATCTAAGGGGCCAGCCTGGCGTGGCGGTTATCCTGCCGGGCCGCGGCAGCATTCCTGGTTGGAGTCGTCGTTCCCATGCAACAAGCGATTACAGGCGTTTCACCCCCGGAACAGTCCGAGGTCGGCATCGCCACGGTGTGGCCGAGCATTGCCGTGACCGCTTTGGGACGGTGGCTGGGCCGGCGTTTCGAAAACAACACGGTGATCGGCCCGTTGCACCTGTCGATCGGCCGCGTCTGGGTGCTGATGTCGATTCCGCTCGCGCTCAAGCTCTATTTCTTCAATCTGCTGCCCTTCCGCTGCCGGCGCTACCGGCTGACCAATCGTCGCGTCATCATCCAGAAAGGGCTCGCGGGCGTCGACGAGCGCTGGTGCCTGCTGGGGGATTTTGACGAGATCCAAATCGTCGTTCAGCCCGGCCAGAGCTGGTATCGCTGCGGCGACATGGTCTTCACGAAAGGCAAAGTGGAAAGCCTCCGCCTGGCCGCGGTCCCGCACCCGGAGTCGTTCCGCTCAACGTGCTTGAAGGCGCAACGCTCGTATACTTCGGTGAAGAAGTTCGCGGCGAAGTAGCTCGCGTGAGACGTGAGTGCGCGGGTGCGGATCTCAGCGCGGTGATGCGCTAAGTTGGTGCGGTTGCTCCCCCTCGCTTGCGCTTCGGGTTGGTGTTGGCTCAATCCGCGTAATTCATATGCCCTCCCTCTTCGAAGCCGCCGAAGCCGATAACCGCCGCCAGGCCGAGCCGCTTGCGGCGCGGATGCGGCCGCGGACGCTCGGCGAGTTCGCCGGGCAGCAGCAGTTTCTTGGCGAAGGGAAGTTGCTGCGGCGATTGCTCAAGGCCGATCGGCTTGGCTCGGTGATTTTCTATGGACCGCCGGGGACTGGAAAGACCACGTTGGCGCGGCTGTTGGCGATTGAGAGCAAGTGCCATTTTGTGCAGCTCAATGCCGTAACGAGCGGCGTGAAGGAATTGCGCGAAGTGTTGGAGCAAGCCCGAGATCGGCTCGCGGCCGAGGGGCGGAAGACGTTGCTGTTTATCGACGAAATCCACCGCTTCAATCGCTCGCAGCAGGATGTGTTGTTGCCGGACGTCGAGGACGGCGGCGTCGTGCTCGTGGGCGCGACGACGCAGAACCCGTTCTTCTCGATCAACAGCGCGCTCGTGAGCCGAAGCCGTGTGTTTCAATTCGAGGCGCTCTCGAACGAGGACATCATCGCGCTCTTGAAACGCGCGTTGGCGGATGTGGAACGCGGACTCGGAAAACATCGCGTCGAGGTCGCGCCGGGCGCATTCGAGTTCCTGGCCGAAGTGAGCGACGGCGATGCACGCCGGGCGCTATCGGCGCTCGAAATCGGTGTGCTGTCGAGCGACGAGCAACCGGTGCGATTCACCCGCGCGCTGGCCGAAGAGAGCGTGCAGCGCAAAACGGTGGAATACGACGCGACGGGCGATTCGCACTACGACGCCGCGAGCGCGCTGATCAAGAGCATTCGCGGCAGCGACCCGGACGCGGCAATCTACTGGCTCGCGCGCATGTTAGAAGGAGGCGAAGACGTGCGTTTCCTCGCGCGGCGCATTGTCATCAGCGCCAGCGAGGATATCGGCAACGCCGACCCCCAAGCGCTGCCGATCGCCGTGGCCGCCATGCAAGCGACGGAATTCGTCGGCCTCCCGGAGTGCCAACTACCGCTGGCGCAAGCGGTCACGTATCTGGCCTGTGCGCCAAAGTCAAACGCCGCGACGGTGGCGATCGGCGAAGCGCGGCGCGATATCAAGGAAGGGAGATTGCTGCCTGTGCCCGTGCATTTGCGCGATCAGCATTACGCCGGCGCGAAGCGGATGGGCCACGGTGAAGGCTACGAATACGCCCACGACGCCGCAGGAGGCGTCGCGGCGCAGGACTATCTCGGCGTCGACCGCGAATACTACCGCCCCGTCCCACGCGGCTTCGAGTTGGAACTGGCGCAGCGCTTGGAAACGATTCGAGCGAGGCTCCGCGAAGGGAAACGGGGCGAATAGCGGATCAGGCCGCCCGCAATTGCCGCCAGTTTTCGGCGGCCGAATCCGGCGTGAGCGCCGGATCGGCGTCGGCTTCGTAGCCGAAGGCTCGAAACGCCAAGGGTTGGGCAGCGGCGATTTGATCTGCCGTGTCCCGCGTAACCAGCCGTCGCCAGAGGCCGGGCTGGCCGCGCCAATAGTGCTGGTTGCGATTGACTGAGCGGTGCCGGGCCAGCGAATGGAGCTCGATGG
>JAWXBP010000316.1 GCA_034440135.1 Planctomycetia bacterium | reverse complement strand
CTCGCTACGAAAAACTGAAACAAACATTTCTGGCAATCATCCAACTGGCCCTCGGATTCATCCGCCTAAAGCGGATTTAATCGTCAACAGAGCCTAGTCGTCGGGTTTGCCACATCCGGCTGGACTCGAAGCTTGAGAACCCGGAAGAGCGGGAGGGATTCCAGCACCCGAATTTGCTGGTTTGGCTCCTCGGCCAACGCCGGCGTTTG
The DNA here is from genome assembly GCA_034440135.1 of Planctomycetia bacterium. Lineage (NCBI taxonomy): Bacteria > Pseudomonadati > Planctomycetota > Planctomycetia > Planctomycetia bacterium. The sequence continues at coordinate 4,424 of JAWXBP010000316.1, read as the reverse complement.
TTGGCGTCCGCACTGACGATTCTATCCGCCTACTGCCAAGCCGGTCGCCCGCGACAGGACCTCAAGCCGTGGGGCTCGTTCGAGGGCTGGTCCGACTTGGTCCGCCAAGCACTCGTCTGGGCAGGACTGCCCGATCCTGGTGCGACGCGACAAGAGCTGGCCATGTCGTCCGACCGTGAGGCCCAAGCACTTCGGGCATTAATTCGTGGGTGGCGCGAAATCGATCCCGAAGGGACCGGGCTCACCTCCTCGAAGCTGATCGACTACTTGGCCGCCGAACATTCCAAATACGAACTCGTCCGAGCGGCAGTAATTGAACTCTGCCCGGCCCCGTACGGAAAGTTGCCTAGCCCGCGGTCCCTCGGCAACAAATTGGCACATCTTCGTGGCCGGAACGTCGGCGGTATGGCGCTCGACAAGCGTGATTCGCACGGCACCGCGCTATGGTGCGTGACGCAGGTTGGGGACATCCCGGCCTCTCAAGGTTGGTCTGGTGGTTCCAGTTGCTCTGGCGGGGGCTCATCCGAAATCGCGGAGGACGTCTTCGCGGCTAGCTCGCGTTCGACATTGGAGCAACCAGATCCGCTGGACCATTCCCTTCACGCCTGCGGCGTTTCCGCGGTGCGATTCGTGGAGGGCGAGCTTTGAACGGCCTGGGCTTACTGGCACATCTTCGCGAGCGGAAGATCACCCTTTGGCTGGAAGGGAATCGGCTGAGATTTCGCGCTCCAGACGGCGCTCTAACAATTGCATTGCGCGAGGCCATCGCCTCACAACGGGATCAAATCATCGCGACACTTCGCGAAAAAAGCTGGCCAGCGCAACGATGCACAATTTGCGATCATGCCGATTGGGTAGACCAACCTAGCGGCGATGGCCGGATTCGTACGACATGTCGCGTTTGCGGGCGCTTTATCGGATACCTTCCCGCGCCCTAAATGGAGCTTGAGTTCGTCGGCGGAACGAGGAAACTGTGAAGTGTTGGCCGAGCACGGCCGCGACAGGAGAGATTGCAGTGGCAAGCCTTTACAAGAAGCCGGTCATCGTCAACGACACCAAGTCCGGCAAGAAAACGAAGACCAAGTCCCGCAAGTGGTGGGGCCGCTTTCGCGACGAGAATGGCGTCGAAAAGCGCGTTCCGCTCGCGTCCGACAAGGCCGCAGCACGGACGATGCTAAACGAACACGTTTTGCGCGTCGAACGCCGAGTCGCCGGGCTGGAGAGCCCTTTCGAGGGACATCAAAGGCGGCGGCTGGCGGAACATCTCGACGACTACCGAAAGTACCTCAGAGACAAAGGCGGGACCGAGGCCCACGTCGTCAAGACGGAGCAACGCGTTCGTTCCGTAGTCGACGGCTGCAAATTCGATCGCATCAACGACATCTCCGCTAGCGGCGTGCAGAGCTATCTGGCACAGCTTCGGTCCGACGGAAAGGGCGCTGCGAACAGCAACCATTACCTGGGGGCGATCAAGTCATTCTCCCGGTGGTTGGTGAGGGACCGGCGCACAAGTGATGACCGGTTGGCACACCTCGCTAAAATGAATGAGGCGACGGATCGACGTCGGGTTCGGCGGCCGTTGTCGGAGGAGGAGTTCGCCCGTCTGTTGGACGCCGCGGCAAATGGGCCGATGATTCAGCATGTGGCCGGGCGGGACCGCGAAATCCTCTACATCATCGCTTGCTACACCGGCTTTCGCCGGAACGAGATTGGCTCGGTCACGATGCGTTCCTTCGATTTTCAGTCCGATCCGCCGACCATGACAGTTGAAGCCGGCTACTCGAAGCGCCGCCGGCGCGACGTCATTCCCCTGCGCCGGGAATTGGCCGTCCGGATCGAGGCTTGGATCACGGAGAAGGCGAACGCCAAGGATTCCGCGCCGCTTTTCACCGTCGCCAATAAGCGTACGGCCGAAATGATCCGCTAAGACTTGGCCGCCGCACGAAAGTCCTGGATCGCTGAGGCCGCGGACGAGCAAGAGCGAGCAGGGCGCGAGCGGTCGTCCTTCCTGGCCTACGAGGACGCCCAGGGGCAGGTCGTGGACTTCCACGCCCTGCGGGGGACGTTCATTACCAACCTGAGCCGCTCCGGCGTGACGCCAAAGACGGCCCAACTCCTGGCCAGGCATTGCGACATCAACTTGACGATGAACACGTACACCAAACTGGGCGTGATGGACCAGGCCGCGGCAGTGGAGGCCTTACCCGCGATCCCCTCGGGCACGTCGCGAACGGACGCCACTGTCCAATGGGCGACGGGAACCGATGGCAAACTGGGCGAGAAAATGGTGCCCACTATGGTGCCGAGAGGTGCCGAAAATGGTGCCATTCGCCTCGCATCGAGCACGTTACGGACTGCACCGGATTGCACCGAGAATGAGCAAAATGATGAAAAGCCGAGGAGGCTAGAAAGCGCAAAAAACCCAGAGAAAACCGGGGCGTTTTGCACTGATTCGCAGCGCATTGCATCGAACTGCACTAGTGGCCGAGGCGGGAATCGAACCCGCACGGTGGTTACCCACCCCGGGATTTTAAGTCCCGTGCGTCTGCCTATTTCGCCACTCGGCCGAGGGAGAGTTTTACTCGTGCTTCTATCGTATCGTCGTGAGCGCGACGTGCCTACTTGGGTGGGTCGGCGGGTGGTGTGCCTTGGACGTGTGCGACCAGCACTGCTGCGAGCGAGATGGCGGCGGTTTCTACGCGGAGGATGCGCGGGCCGAGGCCGATGGGTTCCCAATTGTTGGAATGAGCGTGGGCCAGTTCCTCGCTGGTCCAATCGCCGACGGGGCCGATGGCGGCGACGATTTCTTTCCGCCACCGGGCTGACTCCGTCGCAGGGTTAAGGGAAGCAACGCCGATTTCCGCGATGTATCGTGCCGCCTCATGGGCTACTGCCGCGAAATCACTCCAGGCGACCGGCGCCGCGATTTCCATTAGGCGATTGCGGCCGCATTGTTTCGAGGCTTCGACGACACCGCGGCGCAGCTTGTTGAACATCGAATCGGTGACCTGGCCACTGCGCTGCGTCAGGAGCGGGACTAGGCGAGCGACGCCAAGCTCGGTAGCTTTTTCGACCAACCATTGCTGGCGGTCGCCGGGGGGAAGTGCGACCGCAAGCGTGATCCGCAACGGCAGTTCTCGGTCGACTTGCTCCGTGCTCAAGATCGCCAGTTCTACGTCGCGGCGACCAAGCCGGGTAATTTGGGCGAGGTATTCCTTGCCCAAGCCGTCGAACAGCTTGACTGAATCCCCTATTTTTCCGCGCATCACATGCAAAAGGTGATGCGCTTCGGCGCCGGTAAGCAGTGCCGTGGCCGCTTGGATTTCCTGTTCGACGAAATAGCGATCGGCCATGACGACCTGGGCTTGAGGTGAAGTGAATCGCTGGATTCTACCGATTATGGAAGTGGTGCGGCAGCGTCCGGTCGCGGATGCTGCGCGCTGCGTCATGTTCGCCGAACGAGGGGATTCATGTACTTACAACACTGGAAGCTCGCGCATTCCCCGTTCGCGCCGCGATACGCCGTGCGCCATTTTTTCGCCAGTCCAACGCATGACGAGGCCCTGGCAAGGCTGCAATTCCTGATCGACGATGGGCGGCGCGTTGGATTGTTGCTGGGGGATCGCGGGACCGGTAAGAGCACGGTGTTGGAAGTGCTGCGCGCCAGCCTGGCACGCACCGCGACGACGACCGTACTCGTGAATCTCCAAGGGTTGGATGAAGACGAGACGCTGTGGCAAATCGCCGCCGCGTGCGGACTGAACCCTGCTCGGGAAGCGTCGCGCGGGTGGCTGTGGCGGTCGGTGATGGACTTACTGTTGACGCAACGTTATCAACAACGGGCGACTGTGCTGCTGTTCGATGATGCGCACGAAGCCACGCCGGAGCTAACGACGCTGTTGGCGCGATTCCTGGATTGGGAACAAACGCCTGAAACGCGATTGACCATCGTGCTCGCCGCCATGCCGGATCTGGCGGCGCGGCTGGGGCAGCGCGTGCTGCAACTCGCGGAGTTGCGAGTGAACTTGGACCCATGGGACGCCGGCGATACGGCGGCCTATGTGCGCTCGATGTTGGCGGCCGCGCGCTGCGGGTCGGCCGCATTCAGTTACGCGGCGCTAGAACGCGTACACCTGCTGACCGGCGGTCAGCCGCGACGTGTCGCACAATTGGCCAACCTTGCTTTGCTGGCCGGCGCCGGGCAAGAACTGCCGGAAGTGGACGCGAGCACCGTACAGAGCGTGTTCGACGAGTTGGCGCTGTCGGAAGTGATGTCGCCGCGCTGAGCCGTGACGGGCAGATGTCACACGGTCGTGTGACCCATCGTCTCCTTTCGCTCCGCGAAAGGCTCCGGACCTTTCGCGGAGAGGCTGTGAATTTATTCGATCGAGCTTGCATTTTATCGACGGGGCGCTAAAACGTGG
>JAWXBP010000315.1 GCA_034440135.1 Planctomycetia bacterium | reverse complement strand
CCGAAGCTTCCCCAACTTCCGCACCAGAATCCTCTTCTACTGCGGAAAACTCGAACTCCTGCCGAACGACGTTACCCATTAAAATTCCGGAAGAACCTTTTCTACCATGCCGCCATTCTAACAGGCGCTCGGTCGGCCAACTATTCCGGTGTCGGTAGCGAAGTAAACTTGTATCAAGCATCAAGGCATTTGTGATCCCGATTCCGGCAGGTTACCTTAGAGCGTTTGCTGGTAGACGCCGGTTGTATTCCGGGGTCTTGTCGCGTTTTACCGCCTGTCTTGAGGGTCCGCTTGTGCGTTTCGTTCTCTTCTGCATCGTCGTCTGTGCAAGTTGTGGTGTCGCGGCCCGCGCCGCAGAAACCCCTGTTCCGGAGGAGCCAGTCGTATTTGGCGCCTCGGACGAGCCGCAAGGCGCGATGCAGAGCATCCGCTTGCCGGCAGGATTCCGCGTGGAGCTCTTCGCCGCGGAGCCGATGGTCGCCAATCCCGTGGCGTTCGGCTTCGACGAGCGCGGACGTATCTACGTTTGCGAAACCTTCCGGCAGAGCAAAGGGGTCGAAGACAATCGCGGGCACATGGATTGGCTCGACGACGATCTCGCGGCGCAGACTGTGGAAGATCGCCTCGCCTATCTAAAAAAAAACCTGGGCGAGAAGATCGCTGATTATACGAAGCAAGACGACCGCATTCGTTTGCTCGAAGACACGGATCAAGACGGCCAGGCGGATCGTGTGACGGTGTTTGCCAATCGCTTTAACGGCGTCCTGGACGGCACTGGCGCCGGCGTGTTGGCCTATCGCGGCAATGTTTACTACACCTGCATTCCGGAACTTTATCTCCTCCGCGATGAAAACGGCGACGGCCAGGCTGACGTGCGTAAGTCGCTCCATCATGGTTTTGGCGTCCGCTACGCTTTTCGCGGCCACGACCTCCACGGCCTGCGCGTCGGCCCGGACGGCAAGCTGTATTTCAGCATGGGCGACCGTGGCTATAACGTCGACGTGGGCGATCGCCAATACGTGAATCCTGATTCCGGCGCCGTGTTCCGCTGCGATCTTGACGGCTCGAATCTCGAAGTCGTCGCCACCGGACTTCGCAATCCGCAGGAGCTCGCCTTCGATCAATACGGCAATCTGTTCACCGGTGACAACAACTCCGACGGCGGCGACAAAGCCCGCTGGGTGCAGGTCGTCGAAGGGATGGACGCCGGTTGGCGGATGTACTACCAGTACCTGAGCGACCGGGGCCCGTGGAACCAGGAAAAACTCTGGCATCCTCAACACGACGGCCAGGCGGCCTACATCGTGCCGCCAATCGCCAACATCGGCGACGGTCCGTCAGGACTCACGTATGATCCCGGCGTCGGCCTGCCGGCGGAGTGGCGCGACCACTTCTTCATGGTCGATTTCCGCGGCAGCACCTCGCAAAGCGGCATCCGCGCCATCAAGGTCAAGCCGAAAGGGGCGACGTTCGAGATCGAGCGTTCCGCGGAATTCATGTGGTCGCTCTTGGCGACGGACGTCGATTTCAGCCCGGACGGCCAGCTCTACGCTTCCGACTGGGTCGAAGGCTGGAACGGCCCCGGCAAGGGACGCATTTATCGCTTCCCCACGAATGACAACATCGACCGCGCCGCGCGCGACGAAGCGGCGAAGTTGATCGCCAACGGCGTCGGCGATTTAAGCGACGACCGTCTCATCCCGTTACTGGAACATCCGGCCATGGCAGTGCGCCAAGAGGCGCAATTCGCGTTGGCCGCGCGACCGACTGGGCTGGAACTACTCAGTAAGACGCTACGAGAGAGCAAGCATCAACTGGCGCGGATTCACGCCATTTGGGGCCTGGGGATGCGAATGGCGCTCGAGCCAGCGGCGCTCGAGCCGCTTGTCGCTGCGGCAGCCGACGACGACGCGGAGATTCGCGCGCAATTAGCAAAGCTCCTTGGCAAATCCAAGAGCACGAACGCTCGCGTCGCCGCGCTGATGCTTCGTCAAGATGCCAGCTTGCGGGTCCGCGCCTTCGCCGCCATTTCCTTAGGACAGCAGGGCGATCCGTCGAACGTTCCACATCTGTTGGCGATTCTCGCGGACAACGCCGATCAGGATCCCGTGCTGCGGCATGCTGCCGTGATGGGCTTGTACGGATCAGGTACGCCTCAAGAGTTGATTAGTCGCTCCAAAGATCCGTCCTCCTCGGTTCGCCTGGGAATCGCCCTGGCGTTGCGCCGCCATGCTTCGCCGCTGATTGCCAGATTCCTACACGACTCGGATCCGCTGATCGTCGCCGAAGCCGCGCGCGCGATCTACGATTTGCCCATTCCTGACGCAATGGAAGATCTGGCGTCGCTCGCGACTCAACCTGGTTTGAGCGAGACAGTGCTTCGCCGCGTGTTGAACGCCAACTACCGCTTGGGCGGAGCAGACCACGCCGAACGCATCGCGCACCTCGCGGCGCGATCGTCCACGCCCGACGACTTGCGCATCGACGCCCTGCGAGCCTTGCAAGACTGGGCGGAGCCGTCCGGTCGCGATCGATTCCTCGGCGCTTGGCGACCCCTGAAAAAGCGTGACGCCAACATCGCAGCGAACGCGCTCAAGCCCGTGCTGGCCGCGGTGTTCAGCGGCCCTGATCGCGTGCGCCGCGCCGCCGCTCGCACCGCCTCGCGATTGGGGATTCAGGAAGTCGGCCCGACGTTGGTCACGCTGGTGTTGGATCAGGAGTCCGCGCCGGCCTCGCGCGCGGAAGCCATCGACGCCCTCGCGGCACTGCACGCCAAAGAACTACCGCTGGCAGTAGATCACGCCTTACAAGATGCGTCCGGCGAGGTCCGCGCTGCAGCGCGCACGGCGCTCGTGACGTTGGACAAGTCTCGCGCGCTCGACGAGTTGGAGCGCGGCCTCACGCAAGGCGAAACCGTCGAACGGCAGAGCGCCTTGCAAGCCCTCGGCGGCATCGACGATGCCCGGGTCGATACCGTATTGATCGCGGCGCTCGATCAATTGCTGGCCGGTACGATGCCGGCGGAAGTGCAATTGGACGTACTGACCTCGGCCGCCGCCCGTTCCGATGCGGATGTGCTAGCCAAATTGAACCAATACGAAACCGGGCTCGATGCGAGCGACCTGCTCGCGCCGTACCGCGTGGCACTCGCTGGCGGCAATGCGGAACGCGGTCAACAAATTTTCTTCACACGCAGCGACGTCTCCTGTCAGCGCTGCCACAAGATCGCAGGCCGTGGCGGCGACGTCGGCCCGGATCTCTCGCAGATCGCCGCGATGAAAGACCGCAACTACCTGCTCGAAGCGGTGCTTCAGCCGAGCGCGCAAATCGCCAAAGGCTTCGAAACGGTCACTGTGGCGCTCGAAGACGGCCGTCTCATGTCCGGCGTGCTGCGCGGGGAAGACGATGCCACGCTGCAACTCGTGACGCCCGAGGGAAAACTGCTCACGATCGACAAATCGACGATCGACGAACGCGCCAGCGGCCCTTCGGCGATGCCGGATACCGTGGCGAAGTTCCTCACCAAGAGCGAGCTTCGCGATCTGATCGAGTATCTGGCGACACTGAAATAGGAACAGACGCGTCACAGTCTCCTTTCGCTCCTAGGCTGTGAATCTATGGCGAAAGCGAGTTTGGGTTGATCTGCGGAAAGAGTTTTGTTGTTCTTGGGCGGTGATTTGCGTGAGAGGAT
>JAWXBP010000314.1 GCA_034440135.1 Planctomycetia bacterium | reverse complement strand
CTTGGCCATGACGAGGCTCCTGCCCGTGGAGGTGAACGCGTGAGTGCGAGTGCCCCCTGGTGGCACATAGACGGATTTCACAGTTACTGGCAGTTAATGTCAATCTGACCTTTCGGGCGCGACATGCACTTGAGCATGAGGCACTGACCATGCGGTGTCAGCGAGGCCGTTTTGTCGGTGGTCTTCGCATTGCACAGAGATTGCAATCAAACACCCCACGGAATTGCACGGAACACGGGTAGAATACTGGGATGGCGACTCAAACCCGCAGACCAGAGACGTTTAACCCAATGCGATGCGGCATTGAGATCAAACAATTCTGCGAACGACATTGAGATGCTGCAACGTGCGTCCGCGCTGACAAGGTCTTGCGGCTTCTCAAAGGAAGCGACACGAAGCTGCGCGGGAACGCATCTGGCTGGGCAGCGGGGATCATCTACTACCTGGCAAACCGGAATCGCATGCCCTGCAGCGTGCCAGGACTACAGAAATCTGAATTCACGGCGTTCTGCGATGTATTGATGGGGACAGTTAGTCGACGCGCTGCAGCGGTTGCACGCGCCGTTGAGGTATGAGGAAGTCACGTCCAATCATGTCTCGGAACGAGCGTCGTTCTATCCGCCTGGGAGTTGCTTCCAAGTGCTCTCGGCGACGAGCTTCGTAACGCCGGAAACAATGACTTCGATTCCCGCCTCGACAGCCTTCGCGCGGAACCAGTCCGAGAGTTCATCACGATGCGCCCAACACCCGCGGTATGCCAGGTGCCGCTGGTGTTCACCTGGACGATGAACCCCTTGTACGGCTCGCCGCTGGCGGATCTTCCCGGCGACCAGAAGCATCCCTCCTCACTGCCGTCGGCCTTCAGCGTGTCCGACAGCGAAGTGGTCGAACCGCTGGTCGCTGCGCCCGCGTCGGTGCGCATCGTACCCTTATCGTAACCGCGCCCCACTTGTCGTTCAGGCGAAAGGCGGTGCAGCATGAAATCAAAGAAACTTCGTCGCGCATCCAGTCCAGCAAAGAAGCCGGCCTTTTCGATTGTTCGGCAGAATCGTAAAATGACAGGCAACGGGCACGCGGCTTGATCCCCGCGTGAACGGACCCGGTTGCTGCTGCGAGCCATCACCCGCAGCAGCACCGGGCCGGCCCGAAAAGGTGATGGAACATGGCAGATAATCCCCTCGCTAAACAGATCCTGACTTTTCTCGACGCGCTCAATGCGCTTGGCAATGCGGCGTCCGTGATACCGCAATTGCAAGAAGAGAAACGTAGCTTGGTGAGGCATTTAGGCAGTTACTCCGTCAACCAACTGGCAGCAGTAAGAAAGTCTTATCAATCCGTCATGGCGATGTTGCCTTCGTACGCGGTGCACATGGACGATCGGTCAAAGCCGGTCCTGGAGCGATGGACAACGCGAGCAATCGGGGCGATGCAAAACGCCTACGCGTGCGTTAAGTGGGCCGATGAAGGTAGCTTTGACGTTGCTGTTCCGAACGCGATCGACAATCCGTCTACAAACGACGACTTCGGACTTGCCGAGGGCTTGGTTAAAACTTTGCTTGGTATAGTTGAGAAGAACTTTGACGACGACAGGGCGAAACCGCTATGGCGTTTGGTTGAAGAACTGCGAGCCGTGGAATTCGCAAATCCGACAACAACTACTAAGGCAGATTTTAGTGATGGGGTCACTACGAAGGCATCAGACGCTATCATCGGCTGCGCCGAGGGTGGATCAAGACGGCTGGCTCGCCTTGGAAAACTGAAACACCGCGGAGGTGGAACAGCCGAAAGTCCCTACATAATAAGCAGTGCCGGCGCAGTGAATTACAAGAAATGTCGCAAAAAAAGCGATGGAACCGACCGGCCAACGCATCTTCGCGAATGGAAATGCACGCGGTGCGCAAACCGATTCAAATTCCCAGGCTCGCGCAAGCCTAAATGCCCAGAGTGTAAGTCCATTTACGTCGAAGTTGACATTAATTAACGCGGTGCGCCCGCGCGCGCCCGCGTGCCGCAGATAATCATTTTCGCACTGATATCATTGACTGATACGGCACTCGACGCGGGCATTAGCAACAAATACTGTCGCTTGTTGATTTAATCGACTCATCGTGGTCATCGCGTTGGTGACCACCGATTGGAGTCGATTCGATGTCCACGACAGTCTCAGAAATAGCTCGCCAAATCTCTGCCAAGTATGGCCAACAGGTTCAACCCCGTGCCATTTCGGAACTGTTCTACAAGCGGGTACTCAGCGATGCCGATGCACCAATCGTTTCAGGCCGGCGGATGATCGACCCGTCATTGGTTCCCGCTATCGAAATTGAACTTCGCCGCGCCGGCCACCTCCCACGATTGCCCCGGAGGGTCCAGATCGGTGCATAAAGTTGCCTCACAAGCTGACGCTACCGCCCTACTCACTCGTCTAGTCGAGTTAGCCGAAGGCGCTCGCGCCGAAGGTCTGGACGCCGCCGCAGCAGCCACCCTGCTGGGAGTGAGCCGCAGCAAGTTTCTGGCGATGGATGGCACAGGCCACGTTCCGAACCGTGTAGAGCTTGGTGACGGCAAGTGTCCACGCTGGTCGCGTGGCGAGCTTGTGACATGGCTGCGGAACGGTGCACCGCATCGGTCGACCTGGAACACCCGGCGGGCCATCGCAATGAGAGGGATTCTATGACGTCGTTGCAAAGTAACCCCAATTAAAACGCCGCCGGCACCCGCGAAAGTGGCCGACGGCGAAAGGACGATGAGTATGAATTATTGCACATCCATTGAAAACAATCAAAGCAAACCACCAAAACTATCCAAGTTGCCATTGTTGGCAATGGCCAAACTTGTCCCGAACCGGACGGATCGAACGCAATTTGTCGCCTACTGCTGGTGTCCCTATTGCCGCACTCACCATCTTCATGTTTGGGATCGTTCAAACGCCAGAAATAAACGCGAACACCGGAACGCGCACTGCCAGATCGATACTCCAATTGACGCAAGCGGCTACCTGATCGGCTTCCCACGCCGCCGCGATTGCGAGGGCGCGTGATCGACACCGCAACCACCCCCCTTGCCGAGGCCATGCACGCCGCCGTTGCTGCCGGATTCTCGATTTTTCCGATCGATCACAGCACCAAACGCCCGGCTATGAATCTGTTGCCCATCGACCCAGCAACAGGCAAGCGGACCTGGCTACCATTCACGGAGCGCAGGCCGAGGGCTGACGAAGTTGATTCATGGTCCGACGCAAAAGCGTTCGCCGTTATCGGCGGCGCAGTTTCCGGCGGGCTGGAAAT
>JAWXBP010000313.1 GCA_034440135.1 Planctomycetia bacterium | reverse complement strand
GGCTCGCTGCTCGCGGCGCGTTGGCAGCGTCGCCATACAAGAACTGCATGATCAGATAGCCGCCGGTCACGCCGGCCAGCATGGCGTGCGAGAGCGCGTCGCCGAGGAAGGCCATCCGCCGCAAAATCACAAAGCAACCCACGACGCCACAGACGATAGCGACGAGAGTCCCGCCCAAAAGCGCCTTCTGAAAGAAAGGCTGCGTCAGCGGTTCGATGAACAAGTTGTACAGCGTGTCCATTAGCCGCCCCTCCCTCGCTTCACAAGTTCGGTGAAGCCGCGGAGTTTGCCTTCGTAGACTTCGCTCAGCAGTTCCGGTTCCAGCACCGCCTCTGGCGGGCCGTAGGCGTAGAGCCGTTGCTTCAAGAGCACCAGCGCGTCGAAATATTCCGCGGCGGTCGCCAAATCATGATGTACTACCACGAGCGTCCGCCCTGCGGCCTTCGTGCGATCCAGCACGTCGAGAATGGCACGCTCCGTCGCGGCGTCGACCCCGGCGAACGGTTCGTCCAGCAACAAGATCTCCGCGCCTTGCGCCATGGCGCGGGCCATGAACACGCGCTGCTGCTGCCCGCCGGAGAGTTGGCCGATTTGTCGCTCGCGGAAATCGCCCATGCGGACCATGTCGAGCGCCTCGTCGGCGATGCGGCGATCTTCGCGCGTCGCGTCGCGCCACCAGGGAATGTGACCGTAGCGCCCCATCATGGCGACTTCGCGCACCGTGATCGGAAAATCCCAGTCGACCGAACCGCGCTGCGGCACGTAGGCCACGCGTCCCTTGGCCTCGTCGGCGGGCTGGCCGAAGATGCGGACCGTCCCGAAGTCAGGCTTGAGAAACCCGAGGATTGATTTGATGAGCGTCGACTTGCCGGAGCCGTTCGGTCCGATCACGCCAACCAGCGTGCCTTGGGCGATCGATACGCTCACATCCAACAGCGCCGGCGTCGGCCCATAACTGACGGTCAGGTGACTGACTTCAATCGCGGGAGTGGCGACGGGTTCTGGGAGAAGGTTAATCAAGCGTCGCCGCCGTTTCCCGGCCGTCGGCCGGCACGTCCAGGACGAAACGTGCGACGAGGCGCGACCCCGGTTCCGACCACGAGGTCTGCTCGGCAATCGGCTGCCCGTCGCGCAACACGCGCAACCGCACGGCATGCGCGCGATTGGCTTCCGCCAACGGCGGATCAGCCTCGACGAGGAACTCGTTCTTGCCGGCGGCCATCCCGGGCACGTGATCTACTTTGAGTAACTCGCCCGCGGGTGGCGCTTCCGTCGCGCTGAGCAATTCCTTGCCGTTCAACCGCACGATGACAATTGGCGGTTTCGCGCTATTCTCGACTGTCACGGCGAACGGATCGCGCTCGGCCGCAGTAAAGCTGAGCGTGACATCAACGGAGAAATCGCCCGCGGCGGCAATCGGCGCATTGGCCGTCGTCTGGGAACCGCGGGATTCGCGGCGCTCCATGAACAGCGCTAGGCCGCCGAGGATCACAAAGGAAATCGCGGCAGCCGCGATAAGCCGGTACATAAATCGCCGTTCTCGGACTGCGCCCGACCAACAAGCTGGTCGATGCGCCGTCGTGATACTATTCCTTCAACGCACGTACGATCGTGACCACGTTTTCGCGCATCATGCCAATGTAAGTCTCGCCAGCCGATCCCGGCGGGCCCATCGAATCGGAGTACAGTTCGCCGCCGACGCTCACGCCCGCTTCGCTGGCGATCTCGCGAATCAGTTTAGGATTCACGCTGGTCTCAACAAAGATGGCCTTCACGCCGAAACCGCGGATGGAATCCACGGTCGTCTTGCGCTTCGCCGGCGTTAGTCCGGCGCCGATTTCATCACCTGTCGACCAACCGACCGGCGCCGCGGATTTGAAGCCGTGCTCCGCGCAGAAATATTGAAACGCGTCGTGGCTCGTGACCAGGATTCGCTTCGACGGCGGCAAGGCGCTGACCTCGCGCTGCGTCCAAAGGTGCAACGCTCGGAGTTGATCCAAGTACAGCCTGGCGCGGGCTGTGTATTCGTCCTTGCCTTCCGGATCGATCTCAATCATCGCCTGCAGGATGTTGTTCACATAAACCGCGGCGTTGGTCACCGAAAACCAGGCGTGCGGGTCGTGGACGACCTCTTTTCCTGCGTGGAGTTGCAGCGGCTCGACTCCTTCCGTGCAGGAGACCACCTTCTTGTCGGCGGTTTCCGCCAGCACCCGCATCCAATCCTTGCCTTCCAGATGCAGACCGTTGTCGAAGCAGAGATCGGCCTTGCCGATCAACTGGGCATCGCCTGGCTTCGTTTCGTAAAGGTGCGGATCGGCGCCTGGTGAGAGGATGCCATCCACGTGGCAGCGATCGCCCACCACCTGGCGGACGAAATCGGTCACCTGCGTCGTCGAGCAGACCAGGCGGAGCTTCTCCCCCCCCTCCGCACTAGCCACAGCAGGTAAGAGGACCGCGAGGATGCCCGCCAACAACGCTGATCGCATCGAAACTAGCTCCAATGAGTGGAATGCTGACCGCACTATTGATTTTGGTCGGCAGCAATTGATTTTTTGATTACTCAAAATAATAGCTCCGTGAATGTAGGGCGTCAATAGCCGACCGAAAAACCTGTGGGAGGCGTCTGCGACGCCGATGGAGCAGCACGAGCGTGCCAATTCCGCGCTAATCGGCGCGGCGGCGCCGCACAATCGGCGTCGGAGACGCCTCCCACAGGTTTCCAATTTGCGGCCGAATCTGCGTCTCTCTTTACAGCGTTGCCGGGCTTCCGTATCCTGCCGCGCGCATGGGGGAAACTGCGCCAACTCTTATTGAGGATCGTGGCATGGATCGCCGACTCGCCGGTTTGCTCAGCCTGGGAATTTGGATTGCCGCCAGCGCCGTCGCGGTCGCAGCCGATTTCCGCATCGAGAACCAGGTGTTCGTCAACGACGAACCGGAGCCGATCAGCGAATCGACCACGCTGTTTCGTGGCGGACGCGTGTTCGATTTCCTGGGCGGCGATGGCGAAGTGGCCGTTTTCGATCCGGCCAACCAGCGCTTTGTACTGTTGGAACCGGTGCGGCGCGTGAAAACCGAAATCAAGACGACGTACATCGACGCCTGGGTCGAAGCGCTGCAAAAGAAGGCGGTCGACCACGACAACGAATTCGTGAAATTCCTGGCGAATCCGAAGTTCGACCGCCAGTTCGACCAGTCGACGGGTCAGCTCACGATGAGTTCGCCGTTCATGACCTACACCGTCGTCACGGTCGCCGCGGAGAGCGAAAAGTCGGCGCGCGAATACGCGCAATTCGCGGATGCTTATGCGCGACTGAACGCGCTGACCAACACCGTCCCGTTGCCTCCCTATCCGCGACTGGCGGTGAACGCCGTGTTGCGCGAACGCAAAGAACTACCCAAGTCCGTGGAGCGAACGACGGAACGTATCGGGCTTGGCCCGTTGCCGGATAAGAAGGTGACCATGCGGAGCGAGCACAAAATCGCCTGGCAGTTGATCTCGAGCGACATCAAGCGGATCGACCGCGCCGCGGAGCAACTCGCCACGTTCACGCAGATTCCGCTGGAGGCGTATCGTTCCTCGACCGCGGAACCGCCGACGGTCAAGCGGTAAGCGACGTCGTCTCCGAGGGTTCACCAAGGAGGCACGGAGACGAGGAGGAGAGATGTTTTGGCACGGTCTCCCGACCATTGGTATCTACACAGCTCGGAAGGAACCACGAAAAGCACGAAAGGCACGAAAGTTTGGGATGTTTGACAAACTTGCGGCGGCCATTTGAAGGCAGATCGCCTAGCCGACGTCCCTTTGGCACTTCCAGCGCAATCCAATACTCGACAAGACTTTTGTGCCTTTCGTGTTTTTCGTGGTTACTTCCGGATGCCCGGAAAAAGTTGTGTAGATAACAATGGTCGGGAGATCGTGCCACAACAGAGGGACGAAGGAGGCGGAGGGGCGGGGCAGGTTGGCTTGCTGCTGGCATCGGGCGGCTATGGGGCTTACCATGACGGGGTCGATTCGCGCCCCTGTGTTGGAGAAGCTTCCATGAGACGGTTGACCGTCACACTGTTGATGCTGTTCTTTGCGCCCGGTTTGGCGCGTTCGGCCGAGTTTACGCTCGAACAGCAGGAGGGCGGCGTCCGCGTCTTACTCGACGGGGAGCTGTTCACCGAATACCTCACGAGCGCCGGTCCCAAGCCGTATCTGTGGCCGATTATCGGGCCGAGCGGTAAGGCCATGACACGGGCCTATCCGATGAAGGAGGTCGCGGGCGAGGCGACCGATCATCCCCATCACCGTTCATTGTGGTTCACGCATGGCGCGGTGAACGGCGTCGATTTCTGGCTGGAGGGCGAAAAAGGCGGCAAGATTGTGCATCGGGAGTTTTCCTCTTTGACCGCGGATCCGAATGCCAGCTTCGTGGCGAAGAACGACTGGATGGGCCCCGATGGCAAGAAGGTTTGCTCGGACGAACGCCGGTTGGCATTCTCCACTGTGGGCGATAGCCGCGTGATCGATTTCGATCTCAAGCTGATCGCTTCGGAAGGTCCAGTCACCTTGGGCGATACCAAGGAAGGCAGCTTCGGCGTGCGCGTGCCAACTTCAATGGACGTGGATCAAAAGGAAGGACGGCCCGGCGGGAAGATCATCAACAGCGCGGGGCAAACCAATGCCGGCGCATGGGGTAAGCCTGCCGCCTGGGTCGACTATCACGGACCCGTCGAAGGTGAGACGCTGGGCGTCGCGATCCTGAATCACCCGGCCAGCTTCCGCTATCCGACGCATTGGCACGTGCGAACATACGGCCTGTTCGCGGCGAATCCATTCGGGCTGCACGAGTTCCACGAATCGGATCAATACGATGGAACCCATCACATCGAAGCGAACGGTTCGATTACTCTGCGGTATCGCGTAATCTTCCATCGCGGCGACGAGCAACAGGGGAAGATCGCCGAGGCATTCGAGACGTACTCGCGCGAACCTTAGCGAATTCTGATGGTGATCGTGCGATCGGCGCGGTGATGTGCCGTTACAGCACGCGCGCGGTTCCCCCACAGGTGGCCCAATCGCCCATTTGGGTCCAATCTATTTTGCCTAAGCTGCCGATAGCATCTCTATCGCAGCTCTTCCCGGCCTCACGCAGTTTACGCAATCGCTCGTGATGGAGCCACGTCATCGAGCCGGCGCTGGAGTCGCGTTCAATCAACAAAATGATTGACATTCGTTCACTGAACTGATATACATATCGCAGTCAACATCATCGTACACGGAGGTCGCTCATGCTGGTACTTTCACGGAAGGAACGCCAACGGATTCGGCTCGGCGATTCCATCGTCGTCACCGTGGTTCGCGTGTCCGGCGACAAGGTGCGCCTGGGAATCGAGGCCCCGGCCGACGTGCTGGTGCTCCGGGATGAATTGGAGCCGTTCACTGTCGTGAGCGATGAAGATTTGACCGTCGAAGTCACGATTCCCCAGCACAAGGCGTCCGCCTAAGGGCGGGCCTGGGTCGCTGCGGAAGTCGTCTGCGCAACGAAAAACGGGGCGCAATCCAGATCGCCTATCCAGGCGATAACAGGATTGCGCCCCGTTTGGTGCGCTACAACGCTTACTCGCGGGGACGGACGGCACCGGTCAAGCCGGAGTAGTCCGATCGGTCCTCAGGATGCCAGAGGGGCTCGCCGCGTAACACGCGCTTGGCCAACGCTTCCAGCTTCTCATTGGACCCCGCCGGTGCGTCGGTGGGGCTAAAGTTGTCCGACTCGCGAGGGGCGAAGTCTTCATCATGGCCAAACTCCAGAATGGCCTCAAACACATTCCTCATGTCGCGTTTCTCCCAACAAACCCGAGTTTTCAAAAAACAACAACGCCGCCGTTCGGCAGATCAACTTGAGCGTCCAAGCGACCCTAGGCCCGCATGAACGTCGAGAATCAGGGGCCTCTTTCCGTTGGCCCGCTTTGCCGCAGTCCTCAATTGGCCCGCACGGGCGAGCAACTATGAGGAATCAGGTGGGGGCGGCGATTCATTCGTGAAGCGTTGTATTATTGTCATGAAAACGGGCGAGTCAAGCATATCCTGAAAAAAATCCGTAACCAAATAGCCTTAAAATATACAGGTTTTGCCGAGGGAAACGGCCTGTTCGTCTACCAAGTGTCGTGCGGCAATTACCGCGCGTGGGGGGTGCGCAATATCTCTTGGAGCGAACGTTGAATCGCGTAAACCCAGGTGTCGAACCGAATTCCATGGCCGACCATCCGCTGATGGTATACTCAGCCCATGGCCTGGCACCAAATGACGTTGCGTCTACGACCTTGCAGCCGCGGCTTCCATCTGATCACGGACGAAGTCGTGGCCGCGTTTCCTGCGCTGAGGCGAATTCAGGCTGGGTTGCTGCACGTCTTTATTCAGCACACTTCGGCGTCGCTCGTGATCAGCGAGAATGCCGACCCCGATGTGCCGGCGGACTTGGAGAGATCGTTCAACGCCTTGGCGCCGGAAGACTTTCCGTACGCACATACCTGCGAAGGCCCCGACGACATGCCAGCGCATGTGAAGTCATGCCTGTTGGGCAGTTCCCTGACGATTCCGGTCGCCGCGGGAAAACTTTGCCTGGGCACGTGGCAGGGCATTTATCTCTGCGAGCATCGCGACCGGGCCGGCGGACGTTCGCTCGTGCTGACGCTGCACGGCGCCGCCGACGAGAAACCGGCACATTGATCGCTACGCCGCCGGCAACTCGCGCCAGCCGTGACGATCGAGGATGCGCGCCAAGTCGTCCAGCCAGCACTCAATGAGCGTCGCCTGATTGGCGTTGTGCTCGACGTGTTCGACGGCGGCCAGCGTGCGCTCCAGCGCGGCTTCCAAACCTGGGACTTCCACCGGTTGCGCCAGACGCCGCTCGATTGCCTGGGCAAGCGCGCTTTCGTGTGCGTCGTCGGCACGGCACGCGCCGCGTAGGCAACCGGTGTAAAACTCCACGGCGAATTCCAGCACCTGCCGCGCGCGGATGCGTTTCTCAGACGCCTCTTTGCCTGCCGCATCGACGAAGGCCGTCACCGCGACGGCCACTTCGCGACTGGCGAGCGGCGCGCGCGACAGTCCTGAGATCAATTGGCCGCGAAACGCCCAGAGTTCCGCGTCCGCCATTTCAATTGCCTTGGCCACGCTACCTTGGCTCAGGGCCGCCCAGCCCAGCGCAGTTTCGTGATCGCTCACGACGCCCTGGCGTTCTAAGATCGTGGCGACTTGCTGGCTTTCCAAGGGGCGGAAACGGACAAGTTGCGCGCGCGAACGAATTGTCGGCAATTGGCGTTCGGCGGAGGTCCCGAGCAGAATGATCACGGAGCGCGGCGGCGGTTCTTCCAGCGTTTTCAGCAGGCAGTTGGCTCCTTCGGTGTTGAGATCGTCGGCGTCGTCGATGATCGCCACGCGCCGCCCGCCCATGAACGGCTTGAGGGCGATGTCGTGACAAAGTCCGGTGCGCATCCGCGTTTCCCCTTCGCCGATCAACAGCGCCAGGGGCAGTTCGCTCTTCCCTTCAGGCTTGGCGACACGTAACAGATCCGGATGCGCGCCAGCGAGCACCTGGCGGCAACTATCGCATTGCTCGCACGGATCGAGCTGCTCGACCGGCCGCGCCATACACAGCAACGCTTGCGCGAACTTCTCGGCGAAGGTCCGTTTTCCTACGCCGGACGGCCCGACGAACAGAAACGTGCTGGCGAGACGTCCGCGCCCTAGTGCCGCGCGGAATTGCGTCACCAAATTGTCGTGCCCTTCGATTCCGTGCCAAGCCATGAAGAAAACGCCAGAGCGGCAGGCCCAATTGCCAAGGAGAAGGACTAAGCCGAGGCGGATGGGGAGGGATTCGAACCCCCGGTAGGCTTTCGCCTACAGCGGTTTTCAAGACCGCCGCATTAGACCACTCTGCCACCCATCCCATGTCGCTGCGCGGCTATGCTGCCGCTCGCGACGACAATTCTAGCAAACGATGTCGGACAAGGAACGGTCCGGCGTGGTTCCATGACCGTGGCGAACTTGTCGCTGGACTTATTCGGACGGAACCACGTCAGGGTTTTCGCTCGCTGCGCGCGATTCGCAGCCGAGGAGCGGAACTAAACCTGGCGGGCTCACGTCAAACTCGGGGGAATCGTTACGCCCCGCGTAACCCGCCGACCACTCGGGACGCCCCGCCGGATAGTGTTTTCGCGCCCCTTCCCGTCGAATTTCGACTCGATCAGAAATAAAGTTGCCCAGTTTGACTGGTCGGTTTATTCTGGAAGGCCGCAACCCGTTTTTTCGGAGTCATGGGCATATGCCGCGCCACCGTCGCAATTGGAACTTGGAAACCCTGGAAAGCCGACAGTTGTTGTCGGTCACCCCGTCTGCTGGGGGAGTGCCGGCGCCGGAGTGGTTCGCCGCCGCCCCAGCGCCCCTGGAATTCTCGAACGTCCCCACAGCGAACTTGCCTTCGCTGACGACGTTCGACTGGCGCGGGGAGACGATTCAAGCCCGCCGGGGCGAATGGCTGGTGCAATTCAACGATCAGGCGGTTGCACAGATGCAAAACGCCTTGGACGCCTCGCAATTCATCGCCGAGGCGCCGTTCGACGTGCGCGTCTCGCAGGGCGTCGGTCTGCCGGGGATGGTGCTATTGAAAATGTCGGGCTCGCCGGAGAGCGCCGTCGAATGGCTCGGCAGTTTGGGGAATGTCGCCTTCTTCGAACCCAACGCCACGCGCCAGTTATTCATTGAAGAACCCAATGATCCGGGCTACGAGTTCGACTACGCCTTGGACAACGAGGGATTCTTCCCTGGCTCAGTCGCCGATGCGGACATGGATGCGCTCGAAGCCTGGGACATCACAACGGGTGATCGGGATACGATTGTCGCCGTGATGGACACCGGCGTGAACTACTTGCACGAGGATCTGGCCGCCAATATGTGGGTCAACCCGGGCGAGATTCCCGGCAACGAGCGAGACGACGACGGCAACGGCTTCATTGACGATATTCATGGCTACGACTTCGGCGAGCGCGACGCCGATCCGATGGACGAAGCGGGTCACGGCACTGCGGTGGCGGGGACGATCGGCGCCGTGGGCAACAATGGCGTCGGCACCGTAGGGATCAACTGGTCGACGCAGATCATGGCGTTGAAGATCGCGGCAGCCGACGGCAGCCTGGACAACGCCGCGATCGTCGAGGCGGTCAACTACGCCACAATGATGCGGTTGCGCGGCACGAATGTGCGCGTGTCCAATCATAGCTATGGCGGCGGGCCGCCCAGCGAAGCGGACCGCACGTCGATCGAAGCGCACCGCGATGCCAACATTTTGTATGTCGCGGCGGCCGGTAACGGCGGCTTCGACGGCATCGGCGACAGCAACGATCGCGCGCCGGATTACCCCGCCAGCTACCCCTATGACAACATCATCGCGGTGGCCGCGACAGACGCGGCGGACAACATCGCTTCCTTTTCCAACTACGGCATCAACAACGTCGATATCGGCGCGCCGGGTGTCGATATCATGACCACGATGGTCGAAGGCGGCTACGGCTACATCAACGGCACGTCGTTCTCTTCTCCATACACCGCTGGCGTTGCGGCACTGGTGGGGGCGCACGCGCCGACTGCCACGTACGGCGAGATTCGGCAGGCCATCTTGGAAGGCGTCGATCGAATTCCGTCGTTGAACGGCAAGGTCTTCACGGGCGGACGCTTGAACGCGCGCGGCGCGCTCGAAGCGATCGAGCGGATCAAGCCGCCCGTCGCCTTGGTGTCGGGCAACGGCGTTGCGATCAACGATGGCGACGTGACGCCTCAGGTGGCGGACAACACCGACTTCGGCAGCATCAGTGCCGCCAACGGTCGCAAAGTAAACACCTTCGTGCTGGCGAACCAGGGCGGCGTGCCGCTGGAACTGAGCGGCATCCTGGGCGTCCAAGTCTCTGGCACGCACGCCGACGATTTCCGTCTGACGGCGATTCCCTCGGACGTCGTGCTTGGCGCCCAATCAACGCAATTCTCGTTGACCTTTGATCCCAGCGCCCCGGGATTGCGGACCGCGATCGTGTCGATCGAGTTTGAATCCGGCGCGACCTACGAATACGCCATCCAGGGCACCGGATTAGCGCCGCCCCCGCCGTGGCAGAATCCGCGCGATAAGTACGACGTCAACAACGACCTGAAGGTCTCCGGACTTGACGTGCTGTTGATCGTCAACGAGTTGAATCGCTCGGGCCCGCATCCATTGCCGGCGCCGGGGCCGGGGAATTCGCCGCCGCCGTACTACGATGTCAGCGGCGATGGAAATGTCTCGGCGGTGGACATTGTGCAGATCATCAACTTCATCAACTCGCGTCCGTCGGCCACGACGGCCAGCAATGCCATCGCAGCTACGGACCACGTGTTGGAAACCGTCACGGCCGATCGTTCGCAGGACGTGCTGTTCACGCCGGTCTCCGACCTGGCGTTGGGCGAGCTGGCGAATGGCTTAGCGAAACGCAATTCGCGCCGCATTTGAGGACGAATTCAACGAGCAAGGCCGCGACAAGTTTCCTTGTCGCGGCCTTTTTTGTTTTCCAGCTGAGTTCCGCGTCCGCCAGCAATCCGATCAGGCGCCTGCTCGCAGTTCCGCGAGGTGTTGCGCGGTGCCGACCAACTCGTCCCAGTGCTCGTGGATATAGGCCGGCGGGCCGCCGATCTGGGCCACGACTTGCGCGACGGTTTCCGTCGGCACCATTTCGATCGCGTTCCAAGGGCAAACGGTCAGTTCGTACGGATTCGTTTTCTTCTGCGGGATATGCACGCAGACTTCGCAGCCGACGCAGCGCTCCAGGTCGATCTGGCAGAAGCTCTGCATGTTGGGCATGCCGTCGAATTGCTGGATCTTGATGATGCAATCGACCGGGCAGACCTCGAGGCAGGCCTCGCAGCCGGTGCAATTGTCGGCGTTGATCACCGCCAACTCTTTGGGAACCTTCTTGCGCGGCCCTTGCTTGGCCATGGGTCGACCCTTGCTGCGAACTCACGGAGGGCAAAACGCCGGGCGGACGCCGACATTGTGAAAATTATAACACAGTCGGCGGCGACGAAGAGGGCCGATGGCGTCGGAATTCGCTCGGACGGCCGGGGCCAGGTCAGCCTTCACCACCATCGTCTTCGCAGAAGGCGATCTGGATCAAATTCGTCTCCCGGCGGTCGTGCTCGTCCAGCTTATCCAGGAAGGCGAGCAGGGCCGGATTGGCATGCGACAGCGTTTCGTCTGCCAATTCGTCCACTTGGGGCTGGCAAATTGGCAAGCCGGCCAACTGGCGACGAAAAACTTCATGGTCCGCCCGCAGCCGGACAATTTGATCCGCCAGATGCGGTTTTTCCTCGACGACGGCCTGCATATAGCCGCCGGATTCTTCCAATTCCATCAGGCGGAGCAGGTGCCTTTGGAGCGATTCGGCGATGAATCGCACGCTGGAGAGCTTGCGGTCCGCCCCGACGCTGTCCAGATCCCAATGGACGGTGACGCGAAGGGCCTGCTTGACGTACTCCAGCGTCCGGTGCTCCAGCAGGGTTTGCGCGGCGATGGTCCGCGCGTCCAATGCGGTTTGCATAGCGATTCCCCTCATTCACGAGGCGTTCGGCGTCCCTGGCACTTGCATCATAAGTCAAACGAAAACGAAATTGCAATCCTTGGTACCCATAACGGGGGATATTTAATCTTGCCTCAATTGTCTCGTCGGCGCCCGACAGATTCCGGTCGCCCTGCGTAATACACTTGGGTGTTGGTCTTGCCACGTCGCCTTCCAGGCGTCACGGTAAGCGGCTCTCGGTCAGCAATCACCAGGCGGGGACGTACTTGTGGCGCAAACAGCTCGCGAAAAACAGATGGCCGAAGCGGAGGAATTGCTGGGCGACAGCCTGGCCCGGGTGGGCTTCGTGAAAGGCCTGTTTTTCGGGCGGCATCTGGCGGCCCGGTTGGCGGCGTATCCGAAATTCCGCGCTGCGGACGCCGTCGGCCAACAAGCGGCCGAATTGCGCTCGTTCTGCGACCGAGCGATCGACGCGGCGGCGATTGATCGCGAGGCGCGGATTCCCGACCAGGTGATTCGCGGGCTCGGGGATCTCGGCGTGCTGGGGGCATGCCTACCGTTGGAGTCCGGCGGACGTGGGCTTTCGCAGTCTTCTTATTGCCGGCTGATCGAGGTGCTGGGGCATCACTGCGGCAGCACGGCGCTGTTTGTGAATGCGCATCACTCAATTGGCCCACGGGCGATTGTGCTGTTCGGCAATGAGGAACAAAAAACGAAGTGGTTGCCGAAGCTCGCGACCGGCGAGTGGTTGAGCGCCTTTGCTCTCACGGAGCCGGAAGCCGGGAGCGACGCCGGCAACGTGCAGACGACCGCGACGCCGACGCCGGATGGGCGCGGTTACGTACTGAACGGCGAGAAGCGCTGGATTACCAACGGCGGCGTGGCCAGCGTGTTGACCGTGATGGCACGAACGCCGGCCGGCAAAGGAAAGGAAACCAAGGTCACCGCGTTCCTGGTCACGCCGGACATGCCGGGTTTTCAGGTCGTCGAAGAACGGATGTCGAAACTGGGCGTCCGCGGCACGGCAACTTCGCGGCTCGCGTTCCGCGAGATGTTTGTCCCGAAAGAGAATGTGCTTGGGCAACTCGGCAAAGGATTAAAAGTCGCGCTGACGGTGCTCGACTTCGGCCGGACGACGTTTGGCGCGAGTTGCGCCGGCGCGGCGAAGAAATGCCTGGAACTGGCCTCCGCGCATGCGGCGCAGCGGGTGCAATTCGGTGAAACTTTGGATTCGTTCGAATTGGTGCGCCACAAACTCGCCAACATGGCAGCGGGAATTTATGGCATCGAGAGCGCCACGTATCAGACCGCGGCGCTGATCGATTCCGGCGACGACGATTACATGATCGAAACGGCGCTGTTAAAGGTCTTCTCCACCGAGGTGCTGTGGACGATCGTCAACGATGCCTTCCAGATTTACGGCGGCAAGGCGTACTTCACCGATCAACCGCTGGAGCGGATGCTCCGCGACGCGCGGATCAACCAGATCGGCGAAGGCGCGAATGACGTGTTGCGAGTCTTTAGCGCGCTGGTTGGGATGCGCGACGTCGGGTTAGAGCTAAAAGGTGTGGTCGACGCGCTGTTGAACCCACTCGGCAATCTCACGCGATTGGGCGGGTTCGCTTCGCGCCGCCTGGGCAGTATGCTCGCCGCGCCGCCGGTCGAAGTTCGCGCCGCGGAACTGCGCGAGGACGCGGAGCAACTTGGCGCGTTGATCGGCCGCTTTGGCGGTCAGGTCGAAAAGCTGCTGCGAAAATATCAGGAAGGCATCGTCGATCAGCAGTTGCAACTCGCCCGCATCGCCGACGCCGCGGCGGAGTTGTACGTTTCCAGTTGCGTACTCAATCGCCTCGACGCTGAACTGTGCCACGACCCGCACGACGGCCATGCGACGCCGCCGGACCTTTCGCTTGGCAGACTTTTCCTCACGATGTCCCGCCGCCGCACACTGGGATGTTTGGCGGCGCTGTGGGAAAATGATGATGACGGCGTGATGGGGTATAAGGTTTGAAGATTTCTGTGGGTGAGAGAGTAGGTGGAGTAGGTAGTAGATCGCCTACACAAGTCCATACACTATGCGTCACTCGCGAAACTCCTCCTCTCCTCTTTTCTCTCCGACCAAGCGCCTCCTGGGTTCAATTGGTTTTCGACCCCTCCGTGACTCCGTGGTGAACTCTCAGCGCTGACTTTTCTCATGCCTCTCGCGAATTCGTTTCACCACTGGCCGACTGCGTTTGACGCCGCGACGGTGTTGTTGTTTGTTGTCGCGGCGATTTCGTTGCCGGCGTTGGGCTACGTCTTTCTCGCGCTCGATATTCGCCGTTACTTGCGGTCGTTGAATCGCGCGTTGATTCGAGTCGCCTCGCAACTCTATTCCACGCCGCGCTGGGCGCTGCCGGAAACCCCGCGCTGCCTGGCGGTGTTCGGGCTGCAGATTCCATGCACCGAAGAGGAGTTGATGAGCGCCTACCGCGAGAAAGTGAAAATGCTCCACCCTGACCGCGGCGGCGACAAGCGCCGATTCCTGGTCTTGCAGGCGCAGTTCACCGAGGCGATGAAACAGATTGGGGAACTGCGCAGGGAGGAATAGCTGTGAAGTACGCTGGAGCGTCTCGGATGATTCGTGCCTCCTATTGACGTGTCGCGTTGCGCATGGCCTTGTACTCCCGTCGCGATTGACGCGCCAAGCGGAACCATTCCCGCGCCGGTCGCGTGAACAGCAGCGCAAGCGCCGTCACCGCTAAGAGGATCGTGGGCAATAGGATGGTCGCTAACAGAAAGGATTGCGCGGTCAGCTCAAGTTCCTTTGTGTCGTCGGCGAAATGCAATAGAGTGATCGCCATCCAACTCATCACGAATCCGTAGATCGCGCAGAGCCCGATGGCGAGCCAGCGCGCTATGTTGCGTCCCATCAACACTCCCCAGCCCAAGGCCCCGACAATCGCGCCCGTGGCTACTATCGCCGCAGTTGTCAGCCAGACAACGTTTCGATCCGGCGCTGGCTGCCCGGGCAGTTCGACGGCCAAAGTGACAAAAATCTGCCCCGGCGCCATGAGCGCAATCATGCACAGCGCAGCGGCGAACAAGATGGAGGCCGCCGCCAGTACGGCGTTAGGGCGCTTGGCGAGTATGTCTCGCGGGTCGTACCGATAGCGATACGGCTCGGCGACGACGGGCTGCGCGGCGAGAAACCGATGGAGATCGGCAGCCAGGTCGGCCGCCCGCTGGTAGCGATCGTCGGGATCCTTGGCGGTCGCCTTGTGGACAATCGCCTCCAGGCCACGTGGGACGGTTCGATTCTTCCAGGAGACCGGCAACAGCGGTTTGGCGACGATTTGTCGAAGCACGCCTTCGCGGGAAGGCGCCACGATGGGATTGGCCAGCGCCAGTAGTTCGTACAGCACCAGGCCTAATGAGTAGACATCGGTTCGCTGATCGAGATCCAGCCGGCCGGTCACTTGCTCGGGGCTCATGTACATGGGCGTCCCGACCAATTGGCCGGTCAGCGTTAACGACCGATCGTCGAAGAAACGTGCGACGCCGAAATCCACGATGCGAATGTGCCCGGCGCGATCGACCATGATGTTGTCCGGTTTGACGTCGCGGTGGATGACTCCATGATCGTGCGCGTGTTCCAGGGCGAGCGCCGCTTCCCGGACAAGTTCACTTGCGCGGCGGACATGCAGCCCGCTTAGCTTTGTGTCCTTCAAAGTCTTTGGCGTGTGTCTTTTGCCGGAGAAGAACGGATTTGCCGAGTCCTCCACTTGCTCCACTTCCGTGGAGGCGTCCCAGTCGAATCGAATCGCCAGCGCCCGAGCCGCCTCCGGCTGCTGGGCGGCTTCGTCGATCGTGTCCGGAGCGTCGCTCGCGGCAATCATGCGATTGATGACATGCCGGAGGGTGACGCCGTCGACGAACTCCATCGCCATGAAGCAGGCCTGCTCGTCTTGGCCGACGAAATACACCTGCGCGATTCCGGCATGCATCAAGCGGGCCGCGGCCTGCGCTTCGCGGCGAAAACGGGCGATGTACTCGCCTTGCTCCAAGGCCGGCCCCAGCACTTTGAGCGCGACCGAACGTTGGAGCGAAAGCTGTTTAGCGAGATAGACGACGCCCATTCCGCCGGCGCCCAGTCGGCGCTCGATGCGAAAATCGCCGATGGTCACGCCGGATTCGAGTTCGCCAGGTCCCATGCGTTACGCTCTGCACCCGTCATTCGCTGGTTCGAGTCATTGAATGTACGGTGCGCAGGTAACGGGATCAACTCGGTCGATCAGTACATTTGATTCGGAAACGTCCCAAATTCCTTGGCGCGCGGGCACCTGGGGCTGGGGCGATTGAGAAACGGTAGTCTTCCGATTGCAGCTGGGGCATAGTGGCGGATTGTTGACAAATTCAATGAAGCCCCAGCTCGTTGGACCATGGCGACCGCGAAGCCAGCGCCCCTGCCCCAGGCACCCGGCGCAGGGAAGAAAAAACGAGCTAGCATGGGCGTTGAGATAGCGTGGGCGTTTTCGCCCCGATAGAATAGATCTGTGGCTACCGCACCGGAAAACATTGAGTTGACGCCCGACCAGCGTGCTCGCATCGCCCGGCTGGCCGACAATCTCGGCACTCCGTGGGATGCCGCCCTCGATGAGGCGCTAACGCTGGCCGAGAAGCGCAATCCGCGACGCATCAAGCCGGGCGAAAACGCCTACGATGCCATGGTGCGACTTGGTTTTCTGGGCAGCGTTGAAGGACCGGCGGATTTGAGCGCGCGGTCAATCGACGTGTAGTATTTGCGCATCGCTGCAAACGATACGAGATGGGTGCCTGGGGCTGGGGCACTTGAGAAACGGTTATGGCGCCAAAGCGGCTGGGGCATCGTCGCGGTTGGCAAGGCAGTTCATCGAAGCCCCAGCGCGTCGGACGTTGCTGGACCGGCATTTCAGTGCCCCTGCCCCAGGCACCCGGCGCTGCGACGAGACGCCAAATCATTCGCCTAGCAACTCGCGAAAATCGGCAATCTGCTCATCCAGTTCCGCCATTGTGACCAGATCCTCGGTCACGTTGTGGCGCTTGAGCACGCCGTCCGCCTCATACCGCGAAATACCAAGCGACTCGGCAAACCGCCCGTGCGATAGCTTCCCCTGGCGATAAAGTTCGACAAGCGCGGCCTCTTTCGCCGCCTGGTCAAGATCGCCCAGTTCGCGTCGCAGCTGGGCTTCGACGTCTTCCGGCAAATCAAAGGTTATGGACATTTTTATCTCGACAACCGCTGAGGAGTCGGCGTGGTTCTGACCCAATTATAGCCGAAACTAACCGCGGAGTTAGGAAATCGGACTCGTCCCATAGTCACTCCCGCACTTGGCGTCGCCTATAACGCAAACAGACCATCACGTATGATCTTAGGTACAATAGCAAACCCATGCTCAACCTCCCCCTCAAAACCCAGGTCACCGCGCACCTCCTCCCGCATGTCGAGGGGCCGGCGCAGTATTTGGGGGGGGAGTTGAATGCCGTTCGCAAGGAGTACGGCGACGTGCGCGGGCGGTTGTGCCTGGTATTTCCGGATCGGTATACGATCGGGATGAGCCATCATGGCTTGCAGGTGTTGTACACGTTGATGAACGACCGGGCCGATTGGGCCTGCGAACGGGCGTTCGCCCCGTGGGTCGACATGGAACGCGAGCTGCGGCGGACCGGGACGCCGCTTTACAGCTTGGAGAATTTCACGCCGCTCGTGGAGTTCGACGTCGTGGGGTTCACGTTGCAGTACGAAAACTGCTATACGAACCTGCTGACCGTGCTCGATCTGGGCGGTATCCCGTTGCACAACGACGAGCGGACGCTTGCGCACCCGTTGGTGATCGCGGGCGGGCCGTGTGCGCAGAATCCCGAGCCCATCGCGCCGTTCATCGACGTGTTCGTCACCGGCGACGGCGAGCCGTCGTTGCCGTTGATCTGCGATTTGTGGCTGGAATTGAAACAAGCGGCTGGGCGCGTGCTCGACGGCGCGGCGGGGCGGCAACAGCGCGAGGAATTACTCGTCGAGCTGGCGCGACGATTGCCGTTCGCCTATGTGCCGAGTCTTTATGACCCGGAGTACAGCCGCGACGGGCAGTTTCTTGGCTTGCAGCCGCGCTATCCGGGCATCCCGACGACGATCGAGCCGGCGGTGATTTCGGATCTCGATGCGATTCCGCTCCCGACGCGGCCGATCGTGCCGAACATCGAATGTGTGCATGATCGGATCGCGATCGAGATCATGCGCGGCTGCCCCTGGCAGTGCCGGTTTTGCCAAAGCACGGTCATTAAGCGGCCGCTACGCGTGCGTGAGGTCGAAACGATTGTCCAAGGGGCGTTGGAATCGTATCGCCATACCGGGTTCCGGGAGATTTCGCTGCTATCGCTCTCGACCAGCGATTATCCGTACTTCCCGCAGCTCGTGCGGCGGATGCAGGAGGTATTTCATCCCTTGGGGGTGAAGATCGCGCTGCCGAGTTTGCGCGTGAACGAGGCGCTGGAATCGGTCGTCGCGATGATGGCTAGCGATCGCCGCGGGCTGACGCTGGCGCCGGAAGTCGCGCGGGACGACATGCGGGAGCAGATTCGCAAGAAGATCAGCAACGAGGATCTGTATCGCGGCTGCCGGACCGCGTTTCAGAATGGTTGGCAGCAGGTGAAATTGTATTTTCTCTGCGGCTTGCCGGGCGAGCGCGTGGTCGACTTGGACGGCATCATCGAAATGGCGGAGACGATCGCGCGGATCGGCAAGGAAGAACGCGGGCAGACGCCGAAGGTGGTGGCCAGCGTGTCGAACTTTGTGCCGAAGTCCCACACGCCATATCAATGGACCGGCATGCAGACGCGCGATTACTTCAATTGGGCGCGGGAACACTTGTTTCAGAAGCGGCGGATCAAGGCAGTGATGCTCAAACGGCACGATATTGAGATCAGCCTCGTGGAAGGCGTGCTGAGCCGAGGCGATCGCCGCGTCGCGGCCGGCATCGAGTTGGCATGGCGTCGCGGCGCGCGGCACGATAGCTGGTACGAGATGTTCAACCCCGCCATCTGGTGGCAAGCGTTCGCCGACGCTGGCGTGGATGTGGACTGCGTGCTGCACGCTTCGTTTGAACTTACTGACCGGCTGCCCTGGGATCACCTCAACGTGAAGAAGGGGCGGACGTTCCTGGAAAAGGAACACCACCGCGCCACGGTCC
The DNA here is from genome assembly GCA_034440135.1 of Planctomycetia bacterium. Taxonomy (NCBI): domain Bacteria; kingdom Pseudomonadati; phylum Planctomycetota; class Planctomycetia; species Planctomycetia bacterium. Next base: position 12,986 of record JAWXBP010000313.1, on the reverse strand, counting down.
AGTTGGCGGAGTTGGCGACGGTGGGGTAGTTGCCCGCGAAAAACGCGAAAGGCGTGGCGCAATCAGAGATTGACGCCACGCCCTAGAATTCGCTGCGATGTGCCAGTTACCAGCGGCAACTCAGCAACTCGGCTGACGGTTCCGCCGGTACGCCGCAAGCCCGACCACGCCAATCGCAATCAAGACCAACGACTGCGGTTCGGGGACCGGGATTGGCCCGCCGACTCCGAAGTTGTTCCGCACGCCGTTGAGGTCGTTGATATTGACGTCGCCGTCGTAGGGAAACGCGTCGCCAGCGGTGGAACCCGCCGTGCCGGTGTTGCCAAAGTTATTGCGGACAGCGTTCAGATCGTTGATATCCACATCGCCGTCGTTGTCGGTGTCGCCGATCTGACCTTCGACTGGCTTGACGAAGGTGATTTCGCCATGCGGCCGATCGGCGAAGAACTGCGAGTCGGACACATTCCAATCCGGCAGCAGATTGCCGCCATCGCTGGTGATGCGACCCATATTGAAGTACCAGGTGTCGTCGACTTCGGGCGCGAAGTTGTGGTATAGACCCTGGATGTCAATATTGTCCAAGGCGTCCGGATTGTCGGCGTCAAAATCGGTCCACGTAACCTTGATTTCGGTCACGCCGCCGCCAGCGGACATATTTTGCGCCATCGCCGTGTTCAGCAACCCTTCCCAGAGCCCCTGGTTGCCGAAAGTTGTGTTTTCGTGCGCTTCGGTGTAAATGCCCGTGTTGGTGACGACCGCTCCCTCGTCGATCGCGGAGGCGCCCATGTATTGGTTGAAGGCAATCTGGTAGCCGTCCGGCCCGGCGAATTCCGAGACGTTCGGCTCGCCGTCCACGTTCGGGTCGACGTACAAGTTCAAGCTGTCGTCGCCAAAGTTGATACTTCCCGTCGACGGACCGGCACTCCAGTTTCCATAGTCGGATTGGAACAGGATGTACATCGCCTCGTCATCCCAGACGGCTTGCCAGCGGGAGTTTTGGTTGTCGCTCCGCGACGTCTCCCGCAACAGTTTCCAGCCCCCTTGTTCGGCCGCGGCGCCGTCCCATTCACCAGCCGTCACGACGCCATCGATGATCGGCGGACTCTCGGTGAAGTTGACGTCGTAGGTTCGGATCGTCTGCGCGTTGGCGACGCTGGTCACGAAGCCAATCCCGGCTGCCGCGATCGAAGCGCATAAAGCCAAGCTGCGTCGTTGCATGAACATGTGAAGCACCTCTCGATGAATTGGAGAATTTTCATGCCGCGCGATCGCGGATGGATCGCAGGGAGAAACGACGCGCGAACAACCAAGGTCAAATCATCAAAACGATTCGGGCGATTTTCACGGGCGCGGCCCCGATTCTAGAGGCAAACGCCAGTGGAATTCAATGAGAGCGCCCTGGAAATTCCGGAAAAGTGGAAAAAGTGACGACATCGCGCATGTCATAGGTGCGCATAGATCAGGCGGAGGTTGCGCGCTGGCGAACCGGCAGAAGCGAGCTACTTCGAGGCGGCGATAGCCGCGGCGGAGTGAGCCTGTATGGCTAAGTGCGCACGCGGAAGAAGTAAAGCGATGGGTGCCACTGGCGGCTTGTCCGCCAGTGCGGTTTTAGTCTTGCCGGCTGGCCCAACTCCAGCACTGGCGGACAAGCCGCCAGTGGCACCCCACACCAAACTTTCTGTGGGTGTACGTAGAATCGATGTGCTCCTGAAACCCAGGGAAGGGCCTCGAAATCGAACCATTCGCGACGACTTCGAGGCCCTTCCCTGGGCTTTTTCTCTCGGCGGCGCGTAATTCCATATTGGACCCTGCCGGTTGGCGAATTCTGGCCCATTTCCCGGCCTTACCATTCGAGTTTTCACCCCCATATCGAGGGTCCGCAAGGTGGACACGCATATGGTCCGATTTATATAATGGCGACGGGTCGGCGGCGACGCCGATTTCCCTCCGGCGCGGTGCGCCCCCGCCTCCCTCCTCCACCAACCCGCCAGCGAGCTTCACGATGCAGCGATTGCGTCTATGCTTCGCCTTGATTGTGGGCGGCCTATTGGCTGTCGAGGCGCGTGGCGTGGAGCCTGCTTCTCCGGACGCGGAGGGATTTCAAAAGCAGATTCTGCCGCTGCTCGCGAACTACTGCGGCGATTGCCATGGCGACGAAGCTGCCGAGGCGGAGTTGAGTCTGACGAAGTGGGAATCTCCCCAGTCGGCGATGGCGGATCGGGAGAAGTGGATTCAGATTCTGAAGATGGTCCGCGCTGGCGTGATGCCGCCGCCGGACTACGAGCCCGTTTCGCCCGACGACTTGATGCTGCTCAGCGATTGGGTCGATCGCGCGGTGCTGATGATCGATTGCGGACAAGAACGGAGCGATCCGGGACGCGTGACGATTCGCCGCTTGAATCGCGCCGAATACAACAACACGATTCGCGACCTGACCGGCATCGCGCTGCGACCGGCCGACGACTTTCCGGCCGACGACGTCGGCTACGGATTCGACAATATCGGCGACGTGCTGTCGTTGCCGCCCGTGCTGTTCGAGAAGTATCTGGCGGCCGCGGAGAAGGTGGTCGATCAGGCGATCGTGATGCCGGGCCCTGGGCCGGAGGACGAACGCGTTGCGGCGAACAAGTTGCGCAGCCGTCCCACGCGTGAAGTGGACGAACGCGGTTTCGTCAAACTGCATTCGCAGGACGATCGGGTCACCGCGCCGGATCGCATCGAGCAAAAGGGACAATACATCGTCCGCGTCCGAGCCTACGCCGATCAGGCCGGTGACGAAACGGCGAAACTCTCCGTGCGGCTCGATCGCGACGAGGTACAGACCATCAGCGTCGCGCACACCGTGGATGCGCCGGGCGAGTATGAGGTTCAATTTAAGGCCGAAGACACCGGGCGCATCACCCTGGCGTTTGTGAACGATTTCGTCGGTCAAGGCGACGACGGCATTGAGCGCGATCGGAACGTGTATGTCGAATGGCTCGAATACTACGGTCCATTGCCGACGGATGAAAAGTTGCCGGAATCGCATCGGCGGATCGTGATCAAGCAGCCCGGTGAAAAGGATCGCCGTGAAGTAGCGCGGGAAATTCTGGCGCACTTTGCGAAGCGAGCGTTTCGTCGCCCGGTGACCGACGAGGAAGTCGACGGATTGCTGCCGCTGTACGATCTGGCCGCGGACCATCCCGCGCCGTTCGAGCGCGGCTTGCAGTTGGCGTTGAGCGCGGTGTTGTCGTCGCCGAGTTTTTTGTTCCGGATCGAAAACGACCCGACGGAAGCAGTCGCCGGCGAAGCGTATCCGATCAGCGAATGCGAGTTGGCCACGCGGCTGTCGTATTTTCTGTGGAGCTCGATGCCGGACGAGGAATTGTTCGCACTGGCCGATCGCGGCGAGTTGCGCGCGAATCTGGATAGCCAGATCGCGAGAATGCTGGCCGATCCGAAGTCGCAAGCGCTGGTCGAGAACTTCGGCGGGCAATGGCTGCAAACGCGTCGGCTCGATTCCTTTTCGCCCGACCCGGCGCGCTTCCCGGAGTTTGACGAGGCCTTGCGGAAGGCCATGCGGCAGGAGACGGAAAGCTTCTTCACCGCGATTGTGCGAGAAGATCGTAGCGTGCTGGAATTTATCGACGCCAATTACACGTTCCTCAACGAACGACTGGCGAAGCTGTACGGCATCGAAGGTGTCACCGGCGACGAATTTCGCCGGGTCGAACTTGGCGACTCCCCGCGCGGCGGCGGCGTGTTGACGCAGGCCAGCGTGTTGGCGATTACTTCCAACCCCACGCGGACTTCGCCGGTCAAACGCGGCAAATGGATCATGGAGCAATTGCTCGGTACGCCGCCTCCGCCGGCGCCGCCAAATGTGCCGGAGCTGGATGGCGCCGAAGGAATGAAGCTCGTGGGCTCGCTGCGCGAGCGCATGGTGCAGCACCGCGAGAATCCACTCTGCGCTTCGTGCCACCAACAAATGGACACGCTGGGTTTCGGGATGGAGAACTTCAACGCCATCGGCCAATGGCGCGAGCAGGACGGCGAATTTGCCATCGACGCGGCCGGGACGCTGCCCGACGGGCGGTCGTTCGCGACGCCACGCGAGTTGAAACGCGTGCTGTTGGAGGACCGGCAGGGGATTGGCCGGTGCCTGGCGGAGAAAATGCTGACGTATGCCCTCGGCCGCGGGGTCGAGTATGATGACAAATGCGCGGTGGACGAAATCGTGACCGCGCTCGATCAGAACGACTATCGTTTTTCCGTGTTGGTGCGGGCGATCGTGGCGAGCGATCCCTTCCAGTACCGTCGAGCTCAAGGAGCGGAACAATGACACGACGTGGCGTATCGCGGCGAAGCGTGCTCAAGGGGCTGGGAGCGGCGGTGGCGCTGCCATTGTTCGATTCCGGCTGGCCGAATCGCGTCGTCGCTGCCGAAGCGGTCGCGCATACGCCGCGCCGCGTGGCGTTCCTGTACGTGCCCAACGGCGTCAACATGGCCCACTGGCGACCGGAGCAAACGGGAACCGGCTACACGCTGCCGTCGATCCTGGAACCGCTCGCCAGTTTCCGCGAAGACATGCTGGTGCTGAGTGGACTGACCTGCGACAAGGCCCGGCCGAACGGCGATGGGGCGGGTGACCACGCCCGCTCGCTATCGGCGTTCCTCACCGCGAGCCAGGCGAGGAAGACGCACGGCGCGGATATCTTCGTCGGCACATCGATCGACCAGGTAGCCGCCGAACGCGTGGGCACCCAGACGCGGTTTTCTTCGCTCGAAATCGGCTGCGAACCGGCGCGTCAATCGGGCGATTGCGACTCCGGGTACAGCTGCGCGTACTCGTCGAGCATGGCCTGGAAGTCGCCGACGCAACCGCTGGGAAAAGAGATCGACCCGCGGCAGGGCTTCGAGCGGCTGTTCGGCAGCGGCGAGTCCGGCGCGTCGGCCGAACGGAAGCAAGATCGCCAGAGCGTGCTGGATTACGTGCAAGGTGACGCCAATCGGTTGCGCGGCCGGCTGGGGACGACCGATCGTCGCAAGTTGGACGAGTACTTGACTGCCATCCGCGAGTTGGAGCTCCGCATCTCCCGGCACGAGGACCGTGCGAAGGAGTTTAAGCCCAACTTCGAGCAACCGACGGGCATTCCGGACAATTATGGCGAGCACATTCGCCTGATGGGCGATCTGATGGTGCTAGCGTTCCAATCGGATTCGACGCGGATTTGCACCTTCGTCTTCGCCAACGAAGGGAGCAACCGCGACTACCGTTTGATCGACGTGCCGGAAGGACATCACGACCTTTCCCACCACGGCAGCGAAGCGGCGAAGCTGGAAAAGATCCGCAAGATCAATCATTTCCACACGACGCAATTGGCCTACATCCTGGAGAAGCTGAAAGCGACTCCGGACGGCGACGGCAACTTGCTGGACAATTCGATGATTGTGTACGGCTCTGGCATCGGCGACGGCAATCGCCACAACCACGACGATTTGCCGATCCTGCTGGCCGGTCGAGGCGGCGGAACGATCACGCCGGGCCGCCACATCGAGTTTTCCGACGAAACCCCGCTGGCGAACCTGTATCTCTCGATGCTCGATCGCATTGACGCCGCGGTGGATCATCATGGGGATAGCACGGGGCGGTTGGGGGAGCTGGAGGTCTGAGTTGGAAGTTTTCAGTGTTCAGTTTTCAGTGGCTTGGGATCCACGATTGGGGAAGAAACTCCGTGGCCCGGCGAAGTAACTTCACGATGCGTGAATGATTCCAACTGGAAAGCGAGGCTGTGACGATGCGATTTCTGGTGTTGGTGAGCGCGGTGGCCACATTGGCGGTGGCGGCTGCGGCGGTGTTGAAAGAGATGCAGGATCGGCCGACCGTGCTGGCGCCGAGGCGCCCGTAATTTCCCTGGCGTTCTGCCGTGCCTAGCGTGACATCGCCGCCTGTGAGTTCTCTCACGCGCTGGACGGCGCTAGAAATTGCCGCGCGCGTTCGCGATGGCAGCGTCTCTGCTCGCGACGTCGTGCAGGCGCATATCGACCGAATTATCTCGATCGACGGGCGGCTGACCGCCGTCGTCCTACGTCGTTTCGATGAAGCTCTGCAGGAAGCGGACGCGATCGACCGGGATCGCGCCAATGGGAAGTCGCTTGGCCTTCTTGCGGGCGTGCCCGTCACGATCAAAGAGTGCTTTCATGTCCGTGGACTTCCTTCGACGCTGGGCGTCGAGCGCTTTCGTTTCCAGGTCGCCGAGAACGACGGCCCGCTCGTCACGCGGCTCCGCGCCGCCGGAGCGATCGTACTTGGCAAAACGAATGTCCCGCAATTGATGATGCTGTATGAGTCGATGAATCCACTCTACGGCCGAACGCTGCATCCAGCGCGGGACGACCGCAGCCCGGGCGGATCGAGCGGGGGCGAGGCGGCGATCATCGCGGCGCATGGTTCGCCGCTCGGACTCGGGAGTGATCTCGGCGGCAGCATTCGCCAGCCGGCGCATTGTTGCGGCATCTTCGGGCTCAAGCCGACGACGGGACGGTTAACGACGCAAGGCGCGCTGTTGAATCTCAACGGTATGGAAGCGATCGGCGTGCAGCCGGGGCCGATGGCGCGATGCGTCGGCGATCTTGCCTTGGCGATGCGCGTATTGGTCGCTCCCGAGGGAGATCGTTCCGATCCCGTGTTACCGCCGGCGCCGTGGACCAATGATTGCCAGCGAGATTTGAAGTCACTGCGCATCGGCGTCTTTGAGGAGGACGGCTACTTTACACCGTCTGCTGCTGTGCGGCGCGCGGTGCTCGAAGCCGCGGACGCCTTGCGCGGCGCCGGGGCGATCGTCCGGCCGTTTCAGCCGCCGGATATTCAAGAGGCGATGCGCGTCTATTTCGGCTTGATCGGCGCTGACGGCGGCGCTGACTTTCGGCGGATGCTGGGCAACAGCGATTGCGATGCGCAAGTGGCCCAATTGTTGCGATTGGGTAGCTTGCCGAACGCTCTGCGGCGTCCGCTGGCGTGGTGCGCCGATCGCTTGGGGCAACATTCCATTGCCGAGCTGTTCCGTTCGATTCGCACGGCGAGCGCCGACGAGTATTGGCAATTGGTCGATCGCCGCAATCGGTACTCGGACCGTTTTTTCCACACGATGGATGCGTGCGAAATCGACGCGACCCTCTGCCCCGTATTCGGCACGCCTGCGCTGCGTCACGATACCTCGACCGTGCTAACGCGCGCGGGCAGTTATTGCATGTTGCCAAACTTGCTGGGCACGCCAGCTGGCGTGGTTCCTTGGACGGCGGTGCGCGAAGAAGAGAAGGCGTCGCGCCCCGATTCGCGCGATCGAGAACAACGGGCGGCGATTCAAGCGGATGCCGGGAGCGCGGGCTTGCCGATCGGCGTGCAAATCGTCGCGCGGCCATGGCGCGAGGATCTCGTACTCGCCGTGATGGCGCAGCTGGAAACAATGCGCCCGAACTCCGACTCCGTCGGCGCAAGCTAAGCCGATCCAACGGGCTCCGCTGCGGGCCAATATCGCTTGGCGATCGCGGCGGCCAGCAGCGGCAGCGCAATCGAGGCGATGAGCGCTGTTAGCTCGATGCCGGCCTCGCGCGAAAGCGCTCCGCATGTTGCGTAGACCGCCGAAAGGCCGAGGTTGCTGAGCATCGCCGCCGGGAGGAACTTTCGCCAACTCAGGCGTGCGGCGCCCATCACCAGCACGGATGCTTCCGCCAGCACTGGCAGAGCTCGCGTGAGCACGATCAATCGCGTCCCGTGGCGATCCGTCAAGCGCTCCATGCGCGCCAGTTCCACCGGACCGGCGAGGCGCTCCGCGAGCGGCTTTCCAAAACATCGAGCGAGCGCAAATGCCGCGACCGCGCCGAGCGTCATGCCGATCCACGACGCGAGCGCGCCGGCGACGATACCCAAGCGTTGCCCCGCGAAAGTGCTCACAGCGCTCGAAGGGACGGGCAAGAACACATCCGTTGCCAGCACGCCGACTACGAACATCGCCGCCCGCGGAGCGGAGACGGATTGATCGAGCCGAGTTTGAATCCAGTGTTCTGACGCCGCGCCAAATCCGACAAACGGCACGATCGGCACCGCGAGTACGAGCAGCACCAGCAGGCTCCAACGAAATAAGGGTCGCATGGGTGCTCGTAAAGAATTGGCTCAAGTACACCGGGATTACGGCCGGCGGGCGTTTGACTCAGTCGGGTCCCGTCCTAGCTTTGATTGTCCCGAGGGCGTTTCCGGTGCGCGCTTGCGCGCTCGTACGCCCTCACCATTCTGGTAAGACGGAACTCCGCAATGCAATCCCGGGCGTGGGCGATCACCTGGCGCAAGTGGCTGTTGTTAGTCGGCTTTGCGACGACGACCGGCGTCTATTCGTTGCCGGCGCAGACGGCGCAGGAAGTGGAGATCGCCCGGGCGGCGCGGCAATTTCGTCGGCAAGTATATCTGAACTATCGCACTGATCGGGGCGAATTCGACCACCGCCGCGCCGCCGCGTCCCAGGCGGAACAAGCTTTTCGCGACGCCGGCGGCTCGGACGACGATGCGGAACGTTTGCGAACGTGGTTGCTGGCCGGCGCCACCGCGAGTGAGGGCGGGGCCGCCTTGCCGCCGACACCCGAGTTTGGCTCGCCGTCCAAAGTCGCCGAAGTTGAACCGATACCATCCACGGCGTCGGACGTGCCGTTCGGGCCGGAGCCGGAATCGACCCCGCATTTCACCGCCGAGGACACCAGCGTCACGACGCTGGAAGTTCCCGTCGCCACGCCCGAACTCGAATCCGCCGAGCCTGCGACGGTTTTCGAAGAAGGATCATCGACTCCGCCGGTCGATGATTTCCCGGTCGTAGAGATGCCAGCAACGGATGAGCCGGAGATTGTCAGCGACGTTCCTGCGCACGACGACGAGCCAGTGACCGAAGTGCAGCCTGACGTCGCCGAGGCGCCTGTTGCGGAATCGACGCCGATTGAAGAAGAACCGTTCGTTGATGATGATGCGCAGGTCAACAATGAAGAGCCGACGGTTGCCGTGGAGGCGGAGCCAGCTCCAATTAAACCGGAGGTTGCGCCGGAGGTCGCGGATACGCCTGCGCCGGAATCGACGGACGAACCTGAGACGGCGGCTGTTGCTGGCGTGAATCTTCCAGAGTTGGCGGCGCGTGTGTCGGGGCACAACTTCGCTGTGCGCGGCCTGATGCTGGACTGGGGCCAAGGCGCTCACGGCGACGTGGAGGAACTTTCCGTGGCCGTGGAGCAAGCGGCCTCGCTGGGCCAGCGCTACGGCATGTTGGAAACGTATTTGGGTTTGATCGGAACGGCGGAGCGCCAGCGCACCGGCGACTTGGAAAAACTCGACCGCGTGTTTACGGTGCTGGCCGACGCCGTCGCCGAATTGCGGGAACGCTACGAAGCGTCTGACCTGCCGGCCGAGAAGCGATCGGCGGAGATCGTGCGGCTGAATCAACTTTCCCGGCGATTGGCGGAAGCCTTCGCCGTTTATGACGCGCAGTCGGAGCATCAACTGTGAATCGCATCGCGAGTCGTGTGAGCGGAACCGAACTTACCGCGATCCAGAACGTCAACGCCGCCTTCGCGCAGATCGCTGAAGCCGGCTTGCAACTATCGACGCTGAAGCGGATTAACCGCGCCAGCGACGATCCGGCCGGTTTGATCGCCGCCGAGCAGTTGCGCAGCGAGTTGGAATCTCTGGAAGCGGCCTCGCGAAGCAGCACCCGTGCGACGGCGGCCGTGAGCCTGGCCGATGCCGGACTCTCGCAAATCACAGGATTGTTGAACACCGTGCAGGACCGCGTCCTGGAAGCGGCTGGCGGCAACTTAAGCGAGGCCGAGTTGGCGGCGAATCAATTGGAAATCGATGCGGCGCTGGAAGCCGTGGATCGCATTGGCGCTTACACGGGGCTCAGCGACGGCGGCGAGATCAGTTTTGCTCCGACCGGCGACGTGAACGACGTTGCCGGTATCGCGCTGCCCGCGGTAAGCCGCGCTGCGCTCGGCAGTGACGAAGTCAAACTCCAAGACTTGGCGTCGGGAGGTTCGACCAGCTTGGCCCGTCGGCGCTATGCGCAAGCCATTGGCGCCGTCAGTTCCGCCCGCGATCAGGTGCTGTCGACACGGGCGCGATTGGGCGCTTTCGAGCGGTATACGATCGACGCATCGCGCGATTTCGTCGATGGATTGCAGGTCACGCTCAGTGAATCGCTGAGCCAGATCGAGGACGTCGATCTCGCGGCAGCGACAGCCAAGCTAGTTCGCGGGCAAGTCCTGGGGCAAGCCGCCATCGCCTCATTGCGCACAGCGGGCGAAAGCCGTTCGCTGTTGAAAAGTCTCTTGGCGGATATTTGACGAAGCGTGCATCGGCAAGGTCGTTGCGACCCCTTCGACCCATCCTGCCGGCCGAAGCGGCATGCTCCGCTCGCCCCTCCTGTAGCAATACGCGGCTCTTAGCTGCGCCCTACCTTTGATCGAGCGCATGCGCGTCGATAGCCGGCCGGCGGACGACCAGTCAGTCGCGCCGCTCGGCGCAGCGTCGTTTTCGTTGCATTGCGCTGCCACGCCAATGCATGGGAGTCGTGACCATGATTCAAATCTCTGAGCGCACGGGCCGATGTCAGGCGCACACCTGGCGCGTGGTCTTGCTGTCGTTGGTCTTGGGTACGGCCAGTTGCGCATCCAATGAGCCGCGAACGTTGCGGATTGCGGCCAATCCTTGGCCTGGCTTCGAGTATTTTTACCTTGCGCAGGAGCTCGGCTTCTTCCGCGAGGAAGGCCTCGACGTGCGCCTGGTGGAGCAGACATCGCTGCGCGATTCGCGCCGCGTGTATGTACGTGGACTTGTCGACGGCCTATTGGCTACGCCGACCGATGTGGCGGCGCTCGAAATCGAAGGCGGTCGTCGCGTTGTGGTGCGACAAGTCTTCGATGGGTCCTACGGCGGCGACGTGATCATCGCGCGCGATCCGTTTCGCACGATGCAAGACTTGCGCGGGAAACGCATCGCGATCGAACAAGGCCTCGGCAACTATTTTCTCGCCCGGGCGCTGCAGATTTCCAACATGCGGCCGGACGACGTCGAAGTAGTGGATCGCCCATATTCGGCAGCGGCGGAATCGCTATGTGACGGAACGGTAGACGCGATTCACGCCTATCCGCCGACGCTCGAGCAGTTGGCGAAGATGACGGACGTTCAATTTCACATCGTCTTTACGAGCAAGAAATTGCCCGACGAGATCCTGGACTTGCTGATCGTCGATCCCGTCGTTGCCGTAGAACGAGGCGACGATTTAGACCGTCTGGAGCGGGGCTACGATCGCGCCGTGCATTTCACCGCCGACAAACCGGAGGTTGCGATGCGCATTATGGCGGACCGAGAGGGAATTTCGCCCGAGGCTTTTGCAAACTTTCTGCGCAGCGATTTGCGGATGATTCAACCCCAAGACCGGGCTGCCTACCTGACCACTGGTGGGCCTGTCGCCGTAGCCATTCAGCGCTCGCACGAAATCCTCAGCAAATATCGCGAAGTGAAGCATGCCGTGGCTGGAACTGCCACGGCGCCCTTGTTGGACGCCCCCTGATCCCCGCCTGCGAAGTTATGCCCGAACATTTTCCCTCGACAATCGAACCGTCTGTAAAGCGCATCCGTTCGCTGCGCGTGCGGCTGCCGCTCGCCATGCTCTCGTTGGGGCTGTTGATTTGCGCTTGCGGCGCTTGGCTGACCGGGCGAATGATGCTGCAGAGCAACCAGACAGCCGCAATGCGCCGCGGCGGCGTGCTGGTGCATTCCGTGGAGCATGCGGCCGAGACCATCCGCAACGCGAACGACCTCCAGCGCTACGTCGCCGCGCTCGGCGGGGAAGAGGACGTCAATCTCATTGTGGTCGTGGCCGGAATGCCGGATGAAACGCCGCGCGTGGTGGCCTCGACGCGCCATGCCTGGCTGGGCGATTCACTGGATGAGTTGCCGGATCAAGCGTTGCAAGCGCGGTTGCGCCGGGCCATTGGCGAACACCGCTTGATCTCCGCCACGACGCAACAAGGCGCCAGCCTGCGTTTGTCGGGACCCGTGGCGGCGGATTCATTGCTCGGCGCGTTTGGTACGCGCGGCGCCACCGTGGTCGACCTCGATCTGCGCCGTACGGCGCAGCAATGGCGCGCTTCGGTCCGCGAGGCCGCCCTGCGGAGCGTGGCCACGGTGTTAGCGGTCACTTTGGCCGCGATGGGCGTCATGGCCTTGACGGTGTTGCGTCCCATCGCGGCGCTGAACGCCGCGATTGTCGCCCGCAGTCTGGGCGATCGGGCCGTGCGCGCGCCGGTCGAACGCGATGACGAAATCGGCGCCGTCGCGTCGGAGTTCAATCGGATGCTCGATTCGGTCGCCGCGGGCGAAGAGTCGGTGCAGGCCCATGCGCTGGCGATGGAGAACGCGTGGCGTGAGTTGGAGTTTCTCCGTTTCGCCTTCGATCAGCATTCCGACGTATCGATGACGGACGATCGCGGCCGGATTACGCACGTCAATCACAAGTTTTGCGAGATCAGCGGCTACGATCCCGAGGAGTTGCTCGGGCGCGACCACCGCATGTTGAACGCCGGCTTTCATCCGCCCGAGTTCTGGCGACAAATGTACGCCGTCACCGCGTCGGGCGCCGTTTGGCATGGCGAGATCTGCAATCGAAGCAAGGACGGATCGCTGTACTGGGTCGACGCGACGATCATTCCGCATCTCGCGCCGGACGGGCGCGTCGAACGCTATATCAGCATCCGCACGGACATTTCCGAGCGAAAGCGCGCCGACGAAGCGCTCTGCCACGAGCGGGCGCGATTAAAAACCTTCGTCGACTACGCACCCGCGGCGATCGCCATGCTGGACCGGAATATGCATTACATCGCCGTCAGTCGGCGCTGGCTGGCGGACTACCACCTCGACGAAGAAGTCGTCGTCGGTCGCAGTCACTACGACGTATTTCCCAATATTCCGG
>JAWXBP010000312.1 GCA_034440135.1 Planctomycetia bacterium | reverse complement strand
GTAGACGGGCAGGGCGAGCAACCGATTGACGATCGTGGCGGCGTCGCGCAGCGGCGCCAGCGACTCGAACAGCGGCACGATGTTCAGCCGGCTCGTTCCCTCCTGCGGCTGAAACAACCGCGCCTCGCGCGCCAGCAGCAGCACCTCCAGCAGATGCGCCGGCTCGGTCGCGCCGCTGATAATGTAGGTCTCCACGGCCTCGGGACATTGCCGTTCGAGAACGGCGGCGACGGTGCGAAACGTCTCGACGACTTCGTTGGTCTCCGGCGAGAACGGCAGCCGCGCCGGCAGCAGCGGCCGCGATTTCTCCAACTCTTGCACCAGGCAATCGAACCGTTGGTTGGCCGTCAGCTTGGTGTAGCCCGAGCAGACTCCGGCCCAGGCCAGGATTTCTTCGAGCGCCCGCGCGTGGACGTCGGCGTGTTGGCGGATATCCAGCGACAGCATGTGGACGCCAAAGACTTGCGCCAGCCGGATCAAGTCGTGGACGGCGCCCAGCGAGGCGGCCTCGGCCCCCACGGCGCGGAGGTCGGCGGCGATCGATTCCAAGTCGTCCAGCAATTCTTGCCGCCGCGTGTAGACGCCGGCCGGAGGACGCTTGGCCTCCAGTCCCCAATGCGGCCGGCTGGAACGCACGTAGACAAGCGTGCGGCGAAGCTTCAGCGCGATCGAGCCGCACTTGGCGCGGTACGGCTCGTCGGCCAAGGAATCGAACCCAGCGCCAAGCCGCTCCGCATCGCGGGCCAGCGAAGCCGTGAATTCCTCGGCGGGCGCGACGAACTGCCGCGAATGGCTGAGTTGCTGCCCCAACTTGCGGACCAGCTTGCGGTAGTGCCGCAGGATCGTCTCTTGCTGCAGGCGGATGGCCGCGGCGGTTACGTCGTGCGTCACGTCGGGATGCCCGTCGCGATCGCCGCCGATCCAAGAGCCGAATCGCAATAGCGGAGGTACGGTGCCCACGGGCGGTTGGGCCAGTTCCTCCGCCCGCTGCGTCGTCAGCTCGGGAAAGACCCGCGGCAGGGCGGTTTCCAACTCGCGGTACACCCGCGGCACGACTTCCAGCAAACTGTTCTCGACGAGTTCCAGGCCCTGCCGGACTTCATCCAACACCGCCGGCCGCTTTCCGCGGACGGTGCTGGTCAGCCACAGCGATTCGAGTTCCTCGGCAATGGCCGCCACGGCCACCTCTTCCTCGCGCGGCAACAGCCGGGTCCGCTCGCGGCGATCGAGCCGCCGGGCGACCGCCGCCAGTTTCTCCAACACGGTGCGACGGCGGGCCTCGCTGGGGTGCGCCGTGAAGACGCAGCCGATGAGCCCCCGCTCCAACAGCCCGCGGACGCGCTCCGCTGAAATGCCTTGCGCGCGCAATTCGAGCAATGCGGCCTCCGGACTTTCCTCCAGCGGCAACGGCGCCCGGTGCAAGGCGCGGAGCCGATTAGAGCGGACGCGGGCTTGCTGCTCGGCCAGATTCACCAGGTCGAAGTACAGGCTGAATGCCCGAATCAGCGTCCGCAGCTCGGGCAAGTTGAGGCCGTCGAGTCGGTCGCGCAGCTTGCGGGCCTCGTCCACCGAGGGCGCGGCGCGAAGCGCCTTCGCGGCCGCCCGAACGTCTTCCTCCAAGGCGAAGGCCGCGTCTCCGGCCAACCGGCGGATAATGGCCCCCAGCAGATCGCCCAACAGATGAATGTCCGCGCTCAGCGCGGCTTGCACCTGCGCATGAAGATCGGTCGTGCCGGCCGCGTTGCTTGTTTCCGCCATGTTGGACTTCGATCCGTGGGGTGCGCCTCACCATTCGAGCATCTGCGCGATCATGTTCCGGCAGGAGAGGGCGTTTGTCGAGGACCACGTTGACCGAATGCAAGGGCTGAGTCAAATCGCCGCCGGTGGCAGCATGCGCGCAAGTCAACCTAAGGGCCGAGCGACAGCACTTGCCGTGCCGCAGGTCCTCGGACGTTAGTCTCGCGACCAATAGCATTGAGCGAGATCCCGTCAACGCTAACGGCTCAGTCGGGGTAAGTCGGTCGCCATCGCTGATTGTCTAGCTTTACTACCGCTTTTTTTTCACCCGTTTTTAGGCGTGCTGACCGCTCCTACCGCCGGGTTCTTCGGCCAGCGCTGCCTAACAACGTGGCACACGCCGCGGAATCGGATTGAACGCTGCAAGATTGACAACGCGATCCCCGGTTGCAATACTGCTAATGTTCTACTGGACTTCGCCGTCAAATCTTTCGGGGAAAGATCGACATGCGACCACGTACGCTCAAGTCAGCAGCCGAAGCCGGTGACCTTGCTGCCGTCCAATATCACCTCGAACGTGGTGCGGATATCAATGCGACCACAGCTGCGGGCCATTTTCCCCTTGGCGGAGCGATCATCAACGGCCACGCCGAAGTCGTTCAGTACCTGATCGCGCACGGTGCCGATATTGACCAATCGAGCGAGTTCGGCTGGACGCCACTTTACTTGGCCGCGTGGACGGGTAACAAGGAGATTGCTGCGGTCTTGCTGTCAGCAGGTGCGCGGAGGAATACGAAGACGCTGGCAGGCATGCACAGTCCAGACCGGTACACGCCATTGCACATTGCTGCCGAGAGAGGTTTTTTGGATGTGGTCAAACTACTGGTTGGCGCAGGTGCTCGATTGAACGCGAGAAATGGGTCGTCCGAAACCGCACTTGACCTTGCCATTGAAAACCGCCGAAACTCTACGGCTAAATTCCTAGCGGGCTTGATACCATCGTCCTCGAAGCGCATAAAGGCTCCTTAACCGTCTCTGACAATTGCGCAATTCGGATTGGTTACTCCCGACGAATGCGTGATGCAATCACCCGGAGTTCATTCATGGCCCACGAAGTTACCTTCGACCTTCCGACGCGCGACCTGGGAAAAGCCGACATTCACTTTACGGTGAAAATCGATGGTTCAATCTTCGGTAAGCTGGAGGTTTCAAAGGGAGCGCTGGTGTGGTATCCCAATACCACTTACGGTCATAAGATGACTTGGACCCAACTACACCAAGCGATGCAGAATTATCCCAAGTCCGAGAAACGAAAGAGGACTAAGAAGTAGCTGCGCGACGGCGATTCATCGCAACCAACGACAACCGCGGGAGGGTTTTGGTGAAAATCCACGACGACCATCTTTATCATGGTTCAGCGCTAATTCAGATCGCGGAACATCGGCAATTTACGTCGATAAACTCGTTCACGATCAAAGGTGCCGTCCTTCACAATGTTTTCCGAATCAACGAATCGATTGGCGTCTACCTCAAGTATTCATCCAAGCCGAAAGGCAAATACAAAGAGTATCAATTCACCTTTACGGCAGAACATTTAGACATTCTCCAAACGGTCAGCGGCGTTGCGTCGAAACTGGTGGTTGCGATGGTATGCGTTGCGGATCGGGAGATATGCGCGCTAGGCTACCCCGCCCTCGCGCAGCTTATCGCTCACCGCAAGCTGGAGGCTGGATCCGATGAGGACCAGTACGGCGTATTGCTGACGCTTCCGAAGGACAGTGCATTTCGAGCCTATGTCAATCCTCCGGGTACAAAGGGGAAAATGCTCGGGGGAATCAAGATCGCACGGAATCGTTTTCCCAGCAGCTTGTTCAACTGAATCGCCCAGCCAGCCGCTCAATCCGCACAAGCGAATAGGTATTTGTCGACGCGGGTTGGGAAATAGCGTTCGACGGCTGTGGCAATTGTATCAGGTGCCGTCCCCCCCGCCGCAGCGGAGCAGCCGTGCCGCCGGGCAATCGTACGGCGGCCTACTCCAGGAAGCAGATTCGCTTGTTCACGTCCACGTTGACCGAATGGAAGGGCTGAGTCAAATTGCCGGCGCTGAACAAGGTGCGATGC
>JAWXBP010000311.1 GCA_034440135.1 Planctomycetia bacterium | reverse complement strand
TTCACCAACTTCACCACCGGCCAGGTTCTGCCCGGCGACCAATACAGCTTCACCTACGACCCGGCAGCCCGTGTTGCCACGATCGATTTTAATGCCGTCTCCGGCGGGTTTCTTCCCGACGGAAACTATCAACTGAGTTTCACCCCCGGCGGCGTGACCGACCTGAGCGGTAACCCACTGGCGCTCGGCACGGTCATCAGTTTCTACACCCTCGCCGCCGACGCCAATCGCGATCGATCGGTGACCCTCGACGATTTCACCGTGCTCGCCGCCAATTTTGGCGCAACTCCGCGCGTGTTCAGCCAAGGCGACTTCAACTACGACGACGCGGTGAACCTCGACGACTTCACAATTTTGGCCGCCAACTTCGGCAAGACGCTTCCCGCCCCCGGACCGCTGCCCGCCAACGTTCCGCGTGCCATTTCCACCGCCATTTCCACATTGCCCAATCCCGCGGCCAAGCCGGCGACTTACGACAACCAATTTTCCGGGACGAGGATCATCGACGAACTAAGTTTGGCATCACTAACTTCTAACACCTGATTCCAATGCCACCGCCCGGAACGAGCGGCGAGCGTGAGCGACCCGATTCCTGCAACTACATCATCGGTCGCTGATGCTTGCGGCGCATTATTCGGGTTAAAAGCGGTTACCGCTGCGCCTGACCCGACCCCTGCCATCCTGCAGGCCACCGACCTATTCAAAACCGTGCATTTTCGTGCATTTTCGTGCATGCGATGTCCTCCTTCATCCGCCTGGAATTAGCCAATTGCCTAACTATCGGGGGTCTTACCTTCAGTTGCCAAAGACCGCCGATCGGCCATTTTCTAAGAGACCATCGCACCAGAACATAATCCTAACTAATGTCCAAAAAGTCAAGAGAATTCCGCGGGATTTTTCCGTCCGGTGCAACCGCCGCGTTATTGCTGGGGAGGTATACCACGTTCTCAACCGTGGCAACGCGCGGATAACGCTGTTTCATAAGTGGGGGATTGTGACGCGCTTACTCGTGTCTTGCGACGGGGGCTTGAGCGATCTCGCGTTCGGGTATCTTTCGGGCACTCGAATAAGGGCGCATCGTAAATCAGTAGTGACCCCTTTTCCTTTCTCATGCGAAAGATCGTCGATGACTTCGACAGCGCCAAGGACGAGACGATCGCGTCGAGCTATCTCAACGCCAACGGTTCGCTCAACCGCAACGACTGGCTGCTGAGCGAAACGTCGGTGAAAACCACGCCGGCGAGCACGACAACAACGGCGTATGCGTACAACGCCAACGGCTCGACGACCAGCAAATCAATCAACGGCGTAACATCCGAAACCTACACTTGGGACCTGCGCGGCCGCATGGCGAGTGCGGCGGTGAACGGGGTCGTCACGAACTACAAGTACGACGCCGACAACAATCGCACACAGAAGCAGACAGGCGCAACGACGACGCGGTACATCATCGATGCGCAGAACCCCACCGGCTACGCGAAGGCGATCGAAGAGCGCAACGCCGCCAGCGTGCCGACGAAGAGTTATGTGCTGGGCCGCGACATCATCGCCGAACAGGACGGCGCGTCGGCGGCGGTCGAGTATCTGGTGCAGGATGCACGCGGCTTCACGCGTATCCTCGCGGCCCCGACCGGCCTGGCGAACGCCAATCAACTGCTGGACATGGACGCGTTCGGCAACGCGCTGAACTACACGAATGCCACCGCCGGCACAGAATGGATCGCGCCGGACGGACGGACGGATGTCGAGACGGGGTTGACGTATCAAATCAACCGGTATAGCAATCGACTGACGGGGAAATTCAACAGTTTTGATTTCAACAACGATGGCGATCCAAGCAACCCGGCGACTTTCCACAAATTTGTGCTCGGGAATGCGAACCCGGTGTACTATCTGGACGCGAGTGGTAACGTTTCGCTAACGGAAACGTTAGGCACGCTCGGCATTCGGCCGAAGTTTGCATTGGCCGTGATTTCGATAAGCGCCGCGATCCTTGGGGGCTCCTACGCTTACAACACGCTTGCAGTGGGCAATTCTCTTACTACGGTTCAAGGCCAAAAGCTAAACCGAGCCATCCACCTACTCAGGGTTGAAGGATACAACTCATGGGCGGATTTGGCGGCCGGGGTCACCTACAAAATCGATCCCGAACTAGGCGATTGGGGTCAGACCCGCTTCGCCTACAGAACTGTACTCTTGCGGCCCGACTCCCTTCAGCTTGACGATCGGCTACTGGCGGCTCTAATCCTCCACGAAACTGTTCATGTTAGCCAATGGGTGATTGGCACAGAAGCACCAGCGTATCAAGTCCAATCCGACTATATGCGTTCGGCTCATCTCGATGGAAGGCTCGGCGAAGTACTAGCCCGCATCGGGGCGACATCCTTTACCGATCGCGCGTGGCTTCGTGACCAAGCCGATCACTTTCTGGAGTTCGCAACCCCGAATGCAGCGGTTCGACGATGAAGACACAGAATGTCAAAATGTTCAGTGGCGCCAACGGAACACAATCGCGCGTGGGCATGAAACTGCTACGCATCGGAATTGATCTCGCGATGCTCGGACTCGTCGCTGTGATGTCGGCAATTTCTGGGCATTTCCTCGCGGAAGTGCTGGCACTCTTTGCATTCGTGATCTATGTGGCGTCATGTGTCCTGCGCCCGCGCAATCAGTATTCGGGATGGGTTCCAACTTTGCTCTCTGCAGGAGTTGTAATTTCTGTGTTACTTCCGGCTGACATTGCCTTGCGGGATGGAGCGCATTGGAGTGCCAAAGTGGTAAAGGTCGAAAATTCTTCCACGCCAGAATGTGAACAGAGTTTTGAGGTTCTTCGGTATCGAACCGAGTTCGTACGCGTCAGATGGGCGTTTGTGTTTATAATTCCGATTCCACGATATGTCTATACTCCATTGTTTGTCCACCCACGAGCGCCGTTCTTGATCGGAGCACAACGTGAGCAACAGCGAGACACTGCCAAACCGCGTCCCTAGCAGAAGCGGACTTTCGGCGTTCGCGCGTGCTGGACCAGCGCGAGCGCATGACCAGCGTGACGGTGAACGGGGTCGCCACAAACTATCGGTACGATGCCGACAACAATCGCACGCAGAAGCAGACGGGCAGCGTGACGACGCGTTACACCATCGACCCGCAGAACCCAACGGGTTACGCGAAGGCGATCGAGGAGCGCAACGCCGCCGGAGCACCGACGAAGAGTTACGTGCTGGAAGCAGAAAACGGGACAGGTCCAATTAACATCAAACGTCTACTAATGTAAACACACTTCGAGCTTGTACGCACGGCGGTCGTAGGACTGCTGCTCGGTCAGCCGGGTCTGCGTGGAACCCTTTATGCCCTGGTGGTTCCCGCTCGCAAAGCCGAAGACGCGCTTAGCGAGAAATGCCGCGGAATCGCCTTGACTTTTCGGAATTAGTTAGGATAATGTTTTGGTGCGATGCGGGTCGAAACAGAAAAAGGGTCACTACTGATTTTCTGTCCGCCTTCATCCGCCCGGCGGAATCATTCCGCCTGTCGGTTCGGTCGGTTGGCATTATATGCTCGCCCTCTCCATCCGCCAG
>JAWXBP010000310.1 GCA_034440135.1 Planctomycetia bacterium | reverse complement strand
TGGCAGTCTTCATCATCACTCGCAATGTCAACGCTTAAGTCAATCGCTTCATCGAATAGGTCTTTGAGAAAGCGTCGCCGTCCGACAGCGAAGCGCAGCCGTAGCGTCCTGATCGACAACGAAGCGCCGGTTAACGAGGCGAGGTAAGATCCTGAAAGGCGTCGTAGACCTGCTGATCGTCCGCGGGGCCATCGAAGCGAAACGGGAGGTGCTGGTTGACCGCTTTGTTCATGTAGCGGTCACGGGCGATCGTTCAATTTGATTCGATAAAGCCCATGCTTGCCGTTGGGCATTTCGCCGGTGATGTAAAGCGTGTTCGCCCGCTTGCCGCGGCCGAGCTCGCAGTTGGTCGGCGGCGCGGGGAGCGGAATCAGCGCGCGCGGCTTGCCTTTCGGGCTGAAGATGTAAATCGCCGAGGCGCCATCTTTGCCGGCGGCGGCGAAGATTTCTCCCCGGGCGTTGACGGTCATGCCATCGATGCCCCGGCGGCCTTCGCCGAAATCGAAGAGGACTTTCTTGTCTTTGAGCGTACCATCGTCGTTGACCTTGAAGGCCAAGAGTTGTTGATTGCCGTCCGGCGCGGCGTCGGCGATGTAGACGGTTTTCTGGTCGGGGCTAACGACGATGCCGTTCGGTTTTTGGACTTCCTTCGTGGCGATGCTCAGTTTGTCACCGGCGCCGATGACATACACGGCCTCGAAATCCAATTCGCGTTCTTCATCGCCGACGTAGCGCGGATCGGTGAAATAAATGCGTCCTTGCTCGTCGACGGCGACGTCGTTCGGGCTGTTGAGTCGCTGGCCTTCGTACTTGTCGGCCAGCGTGCGGACCGTGCCGTCGGCTTCCGTGATCGACACGCGACGACCACCGCCGACCGCGCCCTCGGCGGCGATGAGGCGGCGCTTCGCGTCGAAAATCAGCCCGTTGGCCTGGCCGCTGGGTTCGCGATAGACGCTGACTTTGCCGGTCTTGGGATGGTAGCGCATGATGCGATTGCCGACCTCGGAGTCGATCTTGATATTGGAAAAAAGGATCGTGCCGTCCTCGTCGGCGACGGGGCCCTCGGTGAATCCGCCCTCTTGCCAAAGGATTTCCAGTTCTGCATTCTCCGGCACGAAATCGGCCTGCGCGGTGGCGCGGAAGAACTCGAAGGGGGATTGAGCGACGACGCGCTGCTGGCTGACCAACGCAACGAAGGCGATGGTCCCGATGAAGAACATGAGTTTCGATTTCATGGTTCAGGTCGTGGGGAGGTGGAGTCGATTGGTTTCAAGACATCGTCGGCAGCAACCGGATGATTTGACGTTGATGCGTCGCCGGGAACAGAAAGGATGTGAAGCTCGAACGTCAGCTTCGTGCCGTCCGGAAATGGCAAGCCGCCGTCGATCACAATTTCCCCATTGCGAATGACGCCGCGAAAATTCATGGAACGATCCTCGGCAGGAGGATGTTGAAGCCTGCTTGAGCGAAATGCTGGTCGCCGGTGATGGCATCGTGGAGGCCAAGCCGATGCATGATCGTAAACGATATGCAGTCGGTCAGCGACCATTCTTTGTCCGATCGACTTCGATAGAGCAGCAATCCGGCGTCGAAGTCGGCGTCGGAGGCTCGCACTACCTCGTATCCTTCGGAGATCGCAGCAAAGTCAAATAGCGTCGCGAATCGCTGACGATTGTCCACGGCGGAGAAAGCATCGGCTAGTTCCAGAAGTACCCAATCCGATGTCACGATACGCCCAAGGTAGGAAGCGTCAAATTCGATCGCCTCAGCGTGTGCGCGATCCCTACGACTTAGCAAGGCAATAAAATAGAAAGTGTCGGCGAAAGCGATGTTCATACGCAATCTCGGCCATGAAGGTAATGGTCGTGCCTCTCCGCAAAGTCCTCGGGCAAGTCATCGATGCAGCCGATCAGGGATGGCAGCATCTTCGCGATGGGACTGGCGGAATCGCTGTCAGCGCATTCTTGGTTCCCCTCGATCTGTGCGCTGGGCGCAACGCTCCCGCCATGCGGCTCGCAGCTAGTGCCGGAGCTCGAGAAGGGAATACTCGGCCCTGCCACATGCACGTCAACAGCCGCCCCCTCGGGCAACGGCCTGTCGCCGGCGATGATGATCTGCCCGTTCTGAACGATGCCTTGGAAGGTCATGTCGGTCTCCTAATCGGCTACTGCCTGCTTCCCCACATTATCATAACAGCTTTTCAGAGGAACGACCGTCAAGCTCCGGTTTCGCACCCGCTTGCCGGGCCTCTGTCAGCGGCGTTACATTATGGGCCGGTTCGGTTTACGTTGATCGCCCATCCACAGACGACGATTGCCTGAGGGCCCGGTTCGGCTCCGGCGGTCGCGTCGAGAATTGATACCCTGCGCCCATGAAAGCCATTGCCGTTCGTCCCGGAAAGAAAAACAGCGTTCATCTGGCCGACCTGCCGAAGCCCAAGCTGGACGACGTGCCGGACGGCCGGGGCGTGTTGATTCGCGTCTTGAAGGTCGGCGTCGACGCCACGGACAAGGAAATCAACGACGCGCAGTACGGGAACTCTCCCCCCGGCTTCGACTTCCTGGTGCTGGGACACGAGTTCTTCGGCATCGTGGATTCCGTCGGCCCGAATGTCCGCAACGTGAAGCCGGGCGACTATGTGACCGCGACGGTTCGGCGCCCAGGCGGGTCGATCTACGACAAGATCGGCACTTCCGACATGACCAGCGAGGAGACGTACTACGAGCGCGGCATCAACCTGCTGCACGGGTACCTGACGGAATACATCGTTGACGACTGCGAATTCATCGTCCAAATGCCAGTCGGGCTCAAGCACTTGCACGTGCTGGCGGAGCCGATGAGCTGCGCCGCCAAGGCGGTCCAGCAGGCCTTCGAAGTTCAGCGCCGTTTGAGAGTCTGGCGTCCGCGCGTGGCGTACGTGCTGGGCGCGGGGCAGATCGGATTGCTCACGACTCTGATTCTTCGGTTGCGCAATCTGGAGGTGTATACCGTCGCCCGGGGCGAAGCGCCGAATTTGAAATCGGAAATCGTCACTGGAATGGGCTCCACTTATGTCAGTACCAAACAGAAATCGATCAAGCAGCTTTCCGAGGAAGTCGGCAAGGCGGACTTGATCATCGACGCGACCGGCTCCAGCGCCATTGCCTTCGGCGCGATGGAAGTGCTCGGTCATAACGGCGTGCTGGTCTGGACCAGCATCACTGGCGGGCGCAACCACATCGAAGTGCCCGGGGATAAGGTCAACCTCGATTGGGTACTCGGCAACAAGTTGTTGGTGGGTAGCGTGAACGCCAACCGCGATCACTTTGAAATGGGCATCCGCGACCTGGCCGTCGGCGAAGTCACCTGGCCGGGCGTGATCAAGAAGATCCTCACGACGCCCGTCCGCGGCCTGGACAACTACCAGGAAATGATGCGGCTGCTGGTCGAAGACCAGAGCGCGCTCAAGGTGTATGTGGACGTGGCGGAGGGCTAGTCCGAGTTTCTCGCGCCCGTTTGTTCACGCGGCGCGCTAGCCGCAGTAGCGATGACTTGAGTACGTCGAGTTGTGGCGGCTCCGGGCTGCGTGGGATGGCGATGAGATCCAGTCCCCCTGGCAGCTCGTGGCGCATAAGGCGGAAAGCTTCTCGGAGGCGGCGTTTCCAGCGATTGCGGTGGACGGCGTTGCCGACATTGCGGGAGACCGAGAGGCCTAGTCGGGTGTTCGGCAAATCGTTCGGCCGCGCGTAGAGAATCAACAACTGGTCCGAGACGCTGCGGCGGTGCCGGTATGCGCGGTCAAAATCGGCCGAGTGGCGCAGACGCGCTTCCTTTGGCAATGTTTGCCGCACTTCGCCAGGGTTAGATCGGGGTGTCGTCACGCGCGTCCGCCCTGGGCGAGAGTGGCTGGCGATGCCATCGATCTTCGACTGGCTTCGTCGGTGAAACTCCTGCGCGACTCAGACGGCGCACATAACGTCCGCCGAGCTTGATGCAGAGGATCATCGTCAGGCCGAGTAACACGAGTCCCAGCAGTGCCATCAGCAACTGAGCGCGGGTGAGCGGCGGCAATCGTTCGATCAATTGTCCAAACAGCAGGTACGCCACGACGCTTTGTTCGGCGGCGTGTTTTACCATCGCAAATCGGCCCGCGGGTTCGGCGTGGGCTGATGTTGCTCCAACCGACGAATGAGCTCCGCGCTTTCTTCGTCGAACTTTTCCGGCAGAACGATTTGCAATTCGGCAAATAGATCGCCTGGCTCCTGGTTCTTCAGGCGCAAACCGTGCCCCTTGAGCCTGAGCTTCCGACCGCTCGATGAACCGGGCGGAATCCGCAACGCCACGACGCCCCAGGGTGTCGGCACGTCGACTTTGCCGCCGAGTGCAGCTTCCGATAGCGTGATTGGCACCCGGACGTTGAGATGCTGGGCGCGACGTACGAAGCTCGGGTGCGGCCCGACGCGAATGCGGATGAAGATATCCCCTGGTTGGCCGCCGCCGGGGCCGGGCTCTCCCTGGCCGCGCACACGCACTTTCTTGCCTTCTTCGATGCCGGCCGGAATCTTGACGGTGATTGTTTCCGTCCGACCGTCGTAGCGGCGGAGCGCAATCTGTGCTTCGCCGCCCGTCACGGCCGTGGCGAAGGGAATTTCTAATTCGGTTTCCAGGTCACCACCGCGCACCGGCTCCGGCCCTGACGGTCGTCGGCCTTTCTTGTTCGCTCTGCGAAATTGGTTGAAAATGTCGCCGAAGCCGCCGGACGTGTCCTGGCCGTAGCTGTCGCCGAAGAGTTGGGAGATATCGATTTCTTCGAACGAGCCGCCGCCTGGCTGACCTCCCGGCCAGGGCGCACCGCCGGGTCGCGGACCCGGGCCGGCGCCCATTTGCTCGAAGGAGTTGCCGTAACGGTCGTACATCTCGCGTTTTGAGGTGTCGTTAAGCACTTCAAAGGCTTTTTGCACGTCCTGGAATTTTTTCTTGGCGGTTTTGTCGTCGGGATGGAGGTCCGGGTGGTATTTGCGGGCCATCTCCCGGTAGGCCTTCTGAATATCAGCCTGCGAGGCGTCCCGTTTGACTCCCAGCGTCGCGTAGTGGTCCTCGGCCATCGTGTCGCAGTTTATATTAGGGTGGATAGGAGCCGACGTGGCCGCTGGCGTCTATTTTAAGGATACCACGTGGCACGATACAACGGCCGCTGTCCGGAAGGGTTCACTGGGACTGGAGTTTGAAGTTTTCGGTTTTCAGTTTTCAGTACCTGGGCCCCACGTTCCCACTGAAAACTGAACACTTCAAACTGGCCTCGTGCCTCCGTGTCTCCGTGTCTCCGTGTCTCCGTGGTGAAATCCTCGTGCTGACTGTTTTACGCGATCCGCTTTTGGAAGCGTAGCGTCGCGGTCGTGAAGATCACCACGGCGAAAAATGCTAAGACTGTCGTGGGGAACCAGAGTTGATAGAACTGCGTGCCGCGCAAGATAACGCCGCGGAGGATTTCGATGTAATAGGTGACCGGGACCAGGCAGGAGATCGCGTAAATCGGCAGCGGCATTTGGGCGCGGGGGAAGACGAACCCGCTGAGCAAGATCGACGGCAGCATGATCAACATGCCGAGTTGGCTGGCTTCGGCCTGATTGTTGGCCAACGTGGAGATCAGGATGCCGAGGCCCAGGCTCGGGACCAAGAACAACGCCGACAAGCTCAGCAGCACGAACTTGCTGCCGACGATCGGCACGCCGAAGACGAAGACCATCAGGGTCAACACGAGTATCGTGACGATCGAGCCGATCAGCGCGAATGGGATCACTTTGCCCAACACCAATGCCCAGCGCGAGACCGGCGTGACCATCAGCTGTTCCATCGTGCCGCGCTCGCGCTCGCGGACGATGCTGAAAGCCGTCAGGAATACTGTGGTGAGTTGCAGGATAATTCCCACGAGCCCCGGGACGAAGAAGTTCGACGTTTCCATGTTTTCGTTGAACAGCACGCGCGGGCGGAGATCGATCCGCTGCGGCGCGAGGGTCATGGCGTCTTGCGCTTGAATCGCCACGTCGACGGCGATTCCGTTCGCGGCCGATAGCGCCTGATTCGCGACGGTATTGTCGGAACCGTCGATCAGCACCTGCACCTGGGCGGGGCGGCCATTGAGGCGATCTTCCGAGAACTTGGGCGGAATGATCAAGCCGACTTTGGCCCGACCGGCGACGATCGCTTCCCGGACGCCAGCGGCGTCGGCGGCCTCTTCGACGAATTCGAAGACGTCGGACGATTCGAATCGGGCGATGAACTCCCGGCTCGCCGCGCGGCGATCGCTATTGAACACGACGCTCGGCACGTTGCGGACCTCGGTATCGATCGCGTAGCCGAACAGGATCAACTGGATGACCGGGATCACGAACACGAATTTCGTGGCGGGATCGCGGCGGACCTGAATCAGCTCCTTGTAGACCACCGCCTTGAAGCCGTTGAGCATGACGCATCCTGTCCTTGGCCGGAATGAAGTGCGTAGCTTAGCGTGCGGGCGGCCTGCGGTGCGAGCGGCTTCAACTGATATTGACCGCGCGGCCTAGCTTCGCCAAACTCCCGCGCCATGGGGATTCTCGCGCGCCATGTCGTCTTCGAGCTGCTCAAGGTGTTTTGCCTTGTGCTGACGGCGATGACGGCGATGTTGATGATCTTTGGCATCGCCAAGGAGGCCGTCGATCAGGGGCTGGGGCTTAACCAGGTTGCCCGGATTCTCCCCTTTTTCTTGCCGGAAGCCCTCAAAATCACGGTGCCGGGCACGATTCTGTTCGCGGCCTGCAGCGTTTACGGGCGGATGGCGGCCTCGAACGAGATCGTGGCCCTCAAATCGCTGGGCGTCAGCCCCAAGGTGGTGATGGTCCCGGGGATGGTCATTGGGTTCATCCTCAGCCTGGGCACGGTCTGGATCAACGACATCGCCGTCTCCTGGGGCCTGAATGGCATTCAGCGCGTGGTAATTGAAGCGGCCGAGGAAATCGCCTATGGAATGCTGAAGCGCGAGGGGAGCTACAGCACGCGGAGCTTGTCGATTGTCGTGCAGGGGGTCGAAGGCCGGCGGCTAATGCATCCGATCGTCACCTTCCAGGCGAACGGAAAAACGCCTCCGATCACGATTATGGCGGAATGGGCGGAGTTGAACTCGAATCTGGACAGCGAGGAAAAGTCGCTGCGGATCATCCTGCATAACGGCGAGGTGAGCGTCGACGGCGAGGGGAGTTATCTGTTTCCGGGCACCGAGGTCAGCGAAATTCCACTTGGCGATTTCAGCCGCGAAAAGGAAAAGTCCGGGCATCCCGCCCAGTTGCCGCTGCATCGCATTCCGGAGCGTATTGCCGAGCAGGAAACTCTGTTGGAACTGTTCGAGCACGAGCGGGCGTCGAAGGCTGCCTTTCAGATGTTGTCCGGAGATTTTGCGGGTCTCGCCAGTCCGTCCTGGAACGTCAATCACGAAACGCATCGCTACCTCACTGGCGAGTTGGCGCGCCTGAAAACGGAGCCGCATCGACGCTGGTCGAACGGCTTTAGTTGCCTGTGCTTCGTGCTGGTCGGCATGACGCTTTCGATGCGCTGGGCGCATGGCGAATTGCTCAGCAACTTTTTCGCCTGCTTCCTGCCGGTGCTAATCGTTTACTACCCGATGTTGGCCTTCGGCGTGAACAACGCCAAGGAAGGCGCCTTGCCGCCGTACATCGTGTGGAGCGGCAACGTGCTGTTCCTGGGCATCGGGTGGTGGCTGTGGCGACGGGTGATTAGGTATTGAGGAAGTAGGTGATGTAGGTGAAGTAGTTAGTAGGTGAAGTAGGTGACTAGAAATGCACGGCAACGGAAACTCCTTCACTCCTTTTGTCCTCTCCCATGCCCTCTCCCATGCCCACCGCCGTACACGCCGTCTCGCTTCCGCCTCGCAGTCTGTGGATTAAATCGCGTGGCACGATCGGTCTGCTGATCCTCGCTCCGTTCCTGGCGTTGGCCATTTGCTCGGCGCCCCATTGGCCAAACGGTTCTTGGGCCGAATTGCAAATCGAGATCGGCGGCTGGATGTGTTTCGTTGCAGGGGCCGCGTTTCGGTTTTGGGCCGCGGCCTACATTGGCGGGCGCAAGGGGCAGGCCATTTCCACGGATGGCCCGTATTCGGTTTGCCGCAATCCGCTCTATTTCGGCACGTTTCTGATGCTCGTGGCGTTTACGCTGCTGTTGCAGAGTCTGACGTTCATGGTTGGCGCGCTGGCGGCGTCGGCCGTGTACCTTGGTATGACGATTTTTGATGAAGAGCGGCGGCTCGCGCATAAATTTGGCCCGGCGTACCTTGTCTATTGCCGGGAAACTCCACGGTTTTTCCCCCGGCCCTGGCTGCTGCGTACGCCGGAACGCGTGGAAGTGAACGTGCCGGCGCTGGCTCGGGAATGCCGGAGCGCGGCGCTGTATCTCTGGATTCCGGTCGCCGGG
This sequence comes from Planctomycetia bacterium, assembly GCA_034440135.1. Classification (NCBI taxonomy): domain Bacteria; kingdom Pseudomonadati; phylum Planctomycetota; class Planctomycetia; species Planctomycetia bacterium. Next base: position 2,541 of record JAWXBP010000310.1, on the reverse strand, counting down.
CGATTGCTGGAGCAGCTTCGCGAGAGCCGCATCTTGCCGGCGATGTTCGATTTGCCGTAGGGGCGTCCCCGCACCAGCCCGTAGCGCCAGCGAGGGAGAGCGGACGCCGGTGATCGCTGGACGTGAACGCCGATACTCCCTCCGCATCGCAATGCGAGCGCTTACTCGGCGTATTCGTTCACTCTATCGGCGACGTCATCTCTCCCTCGCTGGCGCTACGGGCTAGTGTTGCGTCTGGGACCGGCGTGTGGCGTGTGGCGTGTCGCGGCGTTAACCTATTCGCATGGTTTTCGCGCCCCATTGTTCCGCGAATCGGTGTTCCATGCGACTTCATGTGATCGCGACGGCGTTCTTATGCCTGTTATCCACGCCCAACTTGTTGCCCGCCGCGGAACCGACCGGCGAACTGCCTGGCGATCGCATGCTAGCCAACTATTTCCGAGCGGAGACGGCGCGGTTGGCCGGCGGCGAGTTGCAGGGGATTAAATCCGTCGAGGAGTGGCGGCGCCGGCAGCCGATTTTGCGGCGTCAGTTGTTGGAGATGCTTGGGCTCGACCCGCTCCCGGAGCGCACGGAACTGTACGCGACGGTGACCGGCGTCGTGCAAGGGGATGGGTTTCGCGTCGAGAAGTTGCATTTTCAATCGCAGCCGCAGTTGTACGTCACGGCGAACTTGTATTTGCCGGACAAGATCGAGCGCCCCTTGCCGACGATTCTCTACGTCTGCGGGCATAGCGAAGTGACGAAGGGGAACGTCAGCTTTGGGAATAAAGTTGGTTACCAGCATCACGGGGCCTGGTTCGCACGGCATGGCTATGTGTGCCTGGTGCTCGACACGTTGCAACTGGGCGAAATCCCCGGCATGCATCACGGGCTGTATCGCTACGACCAATGGCAATGGTTGAACTACGGATACACGCCGGCAGGCGTAGAAGCGTGGAACTGCGTTCGCGCGCTCGACTACTTGGAGACGCGGCCCGAGGTTGACGCGACCAAGTTCGGCGTCACCGGGCGCAGCGGCGGTGGGGCGTATAGCTGGTGGATCACGGCGATCGACGACCGGATTCGCGCTTCAGTGCCCGTGGCAGGCATTACCGATCTGGAGGACCACGTCGTGAACGGCTGCGTCGAAGGGCATTGCGATTGCATGTACTTCGTCAACACCTACGGCTGGGACTATGCCACGGTGGCGGCGCTGGCCGCGCCGCGCAATTTGTTGATCGCCAACACGGACCGCGACTCGATCTTCCCGCTCGACGGCGTGATGCGGATTCACAACCGCGTGAGGGAGATCTACAAGCTCGAAGACGCCGAGGAAGCGCTTGGCGTCGTCATCACGACCGGCGGTCACGTCGACTCGCAGGAACTGCAAGTGCCGGCGTTTCGCTGGTTCAATCATGCGCTCAAGGACGGCGATGCGTCGCTGATCGACGAGCCGACGAAGAAGTACTTCGAGCCGGAGCAACTGCGCGTCTTTAGCGAGCTGCCCAAGGACGAACGGAACACGCGGATTGCCGAGGAATTTGTGCAACTCGCTGCGCCGCCGGAGAAGTTTGAAAGCCAGGCCGCGTGGAACCAGCAACGTGAACGTTGGCTGGCTGAGCTGAAGGAGAAATGCTTTCGTGGCTGGCCGGGGGATGATTTGCCTCTGAACCTGTCGCTGGCGGGCGTGTGGAAGCGGGACGGCGTTCGGTTGGAGGCCTATGACTACGACGTCCATTCCGAAGTCTCACTTCGACTCTATGTGCTGCGCAAGGATGAGGACGCATTTCCGCGCGAGGCGATGTTGCTCGTCGCCGACGAAACAGGATGGTCACGACAATTGTCTACTTTCGGCCGCTCTTTTCCTGAAGCATTTGAAGGAGCGGACTTGCCTGAGTCAGAGGATGATTCCGTTCTCGGCGAAATGAGGACGTCGCCGACCGCAATGGTCTTCTGCTGCCCGCGGGGCGTCGGGCGTTCGCGCTGGACGAGTGATCCGACGGCGCGAAAGCACATCGAGCGGCGGTTCTACCTCTTGGGGCAAACGCTCGACGGCATGCAAGTGCTCGATATACGCCGTGCGGTGCAGGCTGTGAAGCAACTGCAGTCTGGCAGCGATGAATCTGCAAAGCTGAACCTGACCGGTGAAGGACGCATGGGCGTGAACGCGTTGTACGCGGCGCTGTTTGAGTCGGGCATCGACAAGCTGGAGCTGCTGAACTTGCCGGAGTCGCACGCGCAGGGGCCGTACTATCTTAATGTGCGTCGAATTTGGGACTTGGACGTGGCACTGGAAGTCGTGGCGGATGTAACGAATGTTTCCGTCGATCTCGATCCCGTGGAGCGCAAGTTCGCGCCGAGCGACGCGGCCGTTGAGACGCCGTAACACAGTATTGACGCGGAATCCGCTACACTAGCCCGACGCGCAAGCGAGGGGAATAGTCGCCGAACGCCGAACGTCGTTTACTCCCCCTCGCTTGCGCGTCGGGCTAGGCCTTGTCTCAAAACTGGGGTTTCCGTGCAATGCGTAACCGGCGACGATGTCGCTGAGTTTCGTTT
>JAWXBP010000309.1 GCA_034440135.1 Planctomycetia bacterium | reverse complement strand
CATCAGCGCGGCGCTTTAGTTCGCGCCACGCCCCCCCCCCCGCATCATCGCGCAACCCACTTCAGTACCCCATGCAACTCGGACTCATCAACTCCGCCTGGGTGCAAGCCGGGCAGCCGACCGACTTCGGCCTCCGCAAAACCAAGGAACTCGGCTTCGACACGGTCGATATCTTCATCGATCCCCTCGAAGCCGACGTCCGCGAGCAAATGCTCGTCAAACGGGAATGCGATCGCCTCGGCCTGCCGATTGTCTCGCTGGCCTGCGTGGCCGTCGGCTTGATCGACTTCAATCGCCCAGTGCGCGACTTTCATCTGCACCGCGTGGAAAAATATCTCGACCTCGCGTATGCGTATGCGGCCCGCAACGTGCTGCTCGTGATCGGCGAATACATCTGGAATCGCGAAGTGATTCCGCCGGCCGAGCAATGGCGCTGGGGCGTCGAAGGCGTGCGCAAACTCGGCGAACGCGCCGGCGAGCTCGATCTGGAAATCGTGCTGGAATTGGAGCCATTCCCGCTCTCGCTGGTGCGCGACATCGACACGATGTGCCAATTCCTCGACGACGTGAACCTGCCAAACGTCAAAGCCAATATCGATATCTCGCACCTCGTTCTCTCCCAGGTGAAACCGGAAGAACTGCGCCGCCTGAAAGGCCGCGCCGGCCACGTCCACATCTCCGACTGCGACGGCAAAGTCCACGGCGACCTCCCGCCAGGGCGCGGCGTCGTACCGTTCCGCCCGTACTTGGAGGAAATCAAAGCGCTCAACATCGACGGCGCGATCTCGATCGAACTGGAATATTCGCCGGACCCAGCAAAAATCGTCGACTGGGTCGAAGAAGCGTACCGCGAAACGGACAAACTGCTCGCGGAAGTGGGACTGCGAGGAAAATGATGAATGATGATTGATGAACATCGAGCGCATAAGCCCAGGGAAGGCCCTCAACACCCCACCATCACTCAAGCACCACCGGAGGCCTTCCCTGGGATTCGACGTCGCAGCGCGCTATCGCCGCTTTGATCTCCTCAACCACCACCGCATCCCCTTCAACTTCCAACCGCTGCAGTAGCAGCCCAACACCCGCGCCACCAACTTGTCCTAGCGCCCAAGCGCTCGCCCCGCGCACCAACTCCTCCGCATCGCGCAATCCCAGCGTCAGCGCCGTTAACGATTCCTCTTCGCGCTGATTCCCCAACACGATCGCCGCATTGCGCAACAGCCCGCGCCGCTTTGCGCGCCACAGCGGCGTTGCGCGAAACTGTTCCCGAAACTGCGCATCGCTCCAGCCAAACATCTCCCGCAACTGCGCCGGATTGAACCCAGCACGTGGCTGAAACGCCTCGATCGTCGACAGCGGAGCGCGGTGGTTCCAGGGACACACCTCCTGGCAGATGTCGCAGCCGAAGAGCCATTCCCCCATTGGTCCGCGCAACGCCGGTTCGATTGCACCGCGCAGTTCGATTGTCAAATAGCTGATGCACTTCCGGCTATCAAGCACATACGGCGCGACGAACGCCCCCGTCGGACAGGCGTCCAAACATGCGGTACACGTCCCGCAATGATCCGTCGCCGTCGGCGCGTCATACTCCAACTCAACGTCCACCAACAGCGCCGCCAGAAAAAACCAGCTTCCCTGCGCGCGATTCAACAGCAAGGTGTTCTTGCCGATCCACCCCAACCCCGCGAGCTGCGCGAACTCCTTTTCCAGCAGCGGCGCCGTATCGACCACGCCCCGTGCCCCAACCTCCGGCGCCCATTCCTTGATCTGCGAAATCAACCGCTTCAGCCGGTCGTGGATCACGTCGTGGTAGTCGGTTCCCCAGGCGTACCGCGCCACGCGGCCGCTCCCCTCCGCGGCATCCGCCGGTTCCTCGGTCCGGTAGTTCATCGCCAGCATCAAAATACTGCGCGCCCCCTCCAGCACCCGCCCCGGGTCGGCGTAGGCCTCTCGTCTACCTGCCAGGTAGGTCATTTCTCCCGCGTAGCCGGCGGAAAGCCAGTCGCGCAAACGTGTTACGCCCTCGGCCGGCGTCACCGCTGGGCAAGCCCCGGCCAGCGAAAACCCCAGTTCCCGCGCGGCCGTTTTCAGGCGTTCGGTTAACTCCCAGCGGTCCATCGCGAATCCCGTCCGGCCAGCCGGTTTTGAGGGTTGTCAGCCAGCCGAGTCGGATTAGCCTGAAATGATAGGGGATTCACTGGCTGAATTACTTCCCGAGCTTGAAACCACGAGAGAGGTCGCGAAATGAAACGCACTGGCATGATGTTCTTGGTCGCGCTGGCCGTGAGCGCGCCGGCGGCCTCGGCGGTCGCACAAGGCTGCGGCTGGGGCGGCTACTACGGCGGATACTCGTTGTACTCCCGCGAGTCCATTCCGTACTACGCCCAGAATCCGCCGGTCTATTATAGCTACCCGGTCCCGCGCACCTACGGCTGGAGCCCGTACGCCTATCCGCCGGGCACCATGACTCCGGAACTGGACCTGCCGGTCGCCCCCGCGCCGACCACGTACCGCAATCCGTTCTACAAGCCGGAAGGCAAGACGGAGAGCACGGCCTCGACCGAAACCCAAGGCAGCACCGCCGCGCTGCGGATCATCAATCCGTTCATCGCCGACGCCGCCGACCGCCCCGCCGCCAAACTGGCGAAGGTCGTCACGACCAAGTAACCGAACGAACCGGCAACCGAGAGACCAAGCAAGAAAGTACTCTTCTCCGCCGACCGAGCGTCATCGGGTGGATGATCCGCCCATGACGCTCGTTTCGTTTTGCGACAGCGCTTTCGTAGGTCAGGCACGCACTTTCGTAGGTCAGGCACCGCGGTCGAAGGAATTCGATCACGCACGAAGGCCGCCGTCGCCACGTCCCAAGCGGCAGCCAAGGACGTGCCTGACAAAGGCCGCTCCGTCACCGTGTCAGGCACGCCTCTCGCAAACGTCTCGGATGCTGGATAGAATTACAAGAGCGCCGCGCTCTCGGCTTCGACCGCTGTGGCCGCCGTACGAGGCTTACTTGTCTTCGTGTCCATCAGCCACGGCAAATAAATGGTGGCGGAAGAACGCCGACTTCGACGATGGTTTCAGCTTCGCTTGCGAAGCCTACTGATCATCTTCGCATTGCTTTGCATCGGCCTCGCATGGATTGCCAGCGAACGTCGGCATTCCGCGCGCCAATTGGAGGTCGTCGAACAACTCCGGCCCTTCGACTTCGACATTCAATTGGGCGGAAAGTACGACTCACTGGACCGATTCTACAACAAAGAGCCACAGGGTCGGTGGCGCCGTATGGCGCGAAGCCTGCTTGGCGAGCACGTGATTGTGGCGAACTGCTACGAGTACTCTTTCACGGATGCTTCCATACTCAGCGAACTGACCGATTTGAAGGAACTTAGTTTGGTCGGTACCGGAGTGTCCGATATTCGTCCATTGTCAGGTCTTTGCAAATTGACGGCTCTCGATCTCGGCGACACAGACGTGGTTGACGTTTCGCCCCTTGCAACACTCACAAGAATAGAAGTCCTGAGCGTAACGAGAACCCAAGTGAGTGACGTTTCGCCGCTTGCTGGCCTCAAACACCTCGACGACCTGTGGCTAAACGAATGCCGCGTGATGGACTTTTCGCCGCTGTTCGGTCTCAAGAATCTCACACTACTTGAAATTGATAACAACGAACCTCCAATCAGCGACGACCAGCTGTCTCGGCTGCGAAAGGCTCTGCCGAATTGTTCGGTCTCTGAGTAGGGCCTTGGACGCAAGGTTGAGAATTCGCCGCAACGTCGACCGGGTCACCAGCCGCCGTAGGTCAGGCTTTCCAGCCTGACGTGCCGCGCGCCTGACGTCGATCGTAGCCCCTGTCAGGCTGGAAAGCCTGACCTACACCGAAGTCGCACTATCCAGCGCACTTGAAATCAGCCGCCCCCCCGCCCCAAAATCAATCCACGCGACAAGTACACGAAAGGCCGCGAGGTTTCGCAGCCTCTCTGGGGCGAGACGTTGGTAGGCATCGAGGTCCGTCGGTCGCGCAAGCATTGGCGATCCAGCGCGGCGCACGTGCCTGGGAAACTTCCGCGAGCGTTCCGGCGCTCCGACCACTTGCAGCGGTCTTCAAGACTCGAAGGGCCCGCCGCCGCAAGCACGAAGTTGCTCACGCAGCGCAGGCAACGTGCGTCACGCCCCGCCAGTGCTGCGCAATCCGCACGGACCCACGCCCGCCATCTCAACACCATGACCGCTGCGTGCGCACAACCTTTCGGTCGCATTCGGTCGTCGGCGCACTAAACCCGCGCCGTTGCCTGCGGAAAAAAATTCGAGCAAGAAGCCCGACAGGACCGGTCCAACTTCCGCGCACCATCTCAATCCAATCCAACAACCCCAATTCCCTCTCCTACTCTCCTTCGTCCTTACTCTCCTCCAGCGGTGACCGACTGACTGGCCTGCTAGAATCGAGGGCATGTCGGAGAACCCCTACCAGTCGCCCGCCAGCCCGCCGGCCCGTTCATCAATTGATCGGCTTGCCATGCCGTCCGCGGCCGCTCGGGTAGTTTCCATGATTCTCATTTGCTTAGGAACGGCGTTCACCGCGCTCGCGTTGCTGATCGTATCGGAACTCGTTCGCTTAAAGCTCGGCGCTATTTCCATCTTCGAAGAACCCCCGTACCAACCTGGATGGCTGTCATCTCCAGCACTTTGGCGACGGCGCTGATCGGAACTGGAATTCTCATTCGACGAACGAGCTCGCGGAAAAGAACGCAGCTCCTGGAGCGATCCTAGAATTCCCGTTGGCGCTCCGGCCACTTGCACCACTGCCGCACATCTCGCCCAGCTTGCCTTGCTTCGCCCCGTGCTTCGCGGGTAATCTACCGCGCCTCTCACTCCGGCCTGCCGAGGTCGAGTGCCGGGCGGCTCTCGTCGATACCTATCATTACGCTCGATTTCCTCTCCGCCGGCGTTTCGTGCATGGATGCCAAAACGCAATTATCGCCCTGTACGCGCGTCCGCCGTTCTGCGGCGTTCGCGGCGGGCTGTGCACTGGCAATTTCGATCGGCTGCCGCCTTCCGTGCTACGACGGGCCTTCCGCCAAGAACGTGTTGGCCAGCCGGCAACTGGTCCAGCAAGGCATGCGGGAAATAGAACGGGGCGAATGGAAGGGGGCGGAACAGCACTTCGCCACGGCCGTCAAGCAATGTCCGGCCGATCACGAGGCCCATCGACTCTACGCCGAGACCCTCTGGAAAGCTGGGCGGCAACAGGAAGCCCTGGTCGAAATCAACGAAGCCCTGCGGATCGCTGGCGACGATGAACAATCGCTCGTCCGACACGCCGAAATGCGGTTGGCCCGGTCGGAATTCGAGCAGGCGTTGGACGCCGCCCGTCGGGCCTTGGACGTCAATCCGCAGTCCGCGGACGCTTGGGCGGTCCGGGGAAAAATCTGGCAAACCAGCGGAGATTTGAGCCGCGCCGCCGCCGACTTCCATCAATCGCTCGGCATAGAACCAGCACGCCGCGACGCCCTCGTCGCCCTGGCCGAGATTTATCGCTGCCAAAGCGAACCGCAACGGGCGCTCGCCAACTTGCGGGCCTTGGCGGAAACCTATCCCGTCGATGAGGTTCCCAGAGAAGTTTTGGAGCAGCAGGCCCAAGCGCTCTTGGCGCTCAATCGACCGGCGGACGCTGCGGAGCAGCTTGCCGTGGCCTGTCGGCGGGGAGCGCCGGCGTTACCGCTGTGGCTGGCCATGGCGGATTGCCAATTGCAGGCCGGACAAACCCAGGCCGCGCTGGTCACACTGGACCAGGCTCAGGCCTTCTGGCCCGGCTCGCCGGAGGTCGCCCAACAAGCGGCGAACCTCAACCGGAACCCGCGGACTTTGCTGACATCGCGCCCGTAGACGACGAACCGAGCTATTCTTCGACCTGCACCATCGTGCGGCCCATGTAGTAGCCGCATTTCGGGCAGACCACGTGGGACGGAACCGCCGTGCTGCACTGCGGGCAGAAATGCAGTTGCTTCGGCGTCTTGAAGTCATGCGCCCGGCGGGACCCGGTGCGGGCATTCGATTGCTTGCGTTTGGGTACGGCCATGGCTCGAGATTCCTGCTTTTCGCGACTGCGGAAAGCCCCTCATCATAAAGTCGCCGCCCAAGCTGTCAACCGGAGTGCGTTGCCGGCAAGGACGTTCATTGACCCGGATGCACGCGGAAAAAAAGCCGTTCCAGGGAACGGCATCGCCGCGGAACGTGCGTTGACCAGCACCGTGAAACGACTAAGATATGGTTCTTCGTCAGATTTCGGGGCGTAGCTCAGCCTGGCTAGAGCGCTACGTTCGGGACGTAGAGGTCGCACGTTCAAATCGTGTCGCCCCGATTTACAGAACCGAAGATCCTCTCTTCGGTCGTTCGTAGGTGGATTTCACCTGAATTCAGCGGGCATTCTGTCCGCTTTCCGCGCTGGACCTTGTCGAACCGCAGGTCGATTCGGCTCACCAATTGGCGGAAGACCTCGCGACGGCGGGCCGGTTCGGCTTTGGCCATATCCTCGCCCAGTCGCCACAGGCGGCTAACCGCGGCCTCCACTTGGGCGTCCGTGTCATTGGCCTTGGTACTCGCCTTTGCCAGTTTCAGTTGGTCAGCAAGGTGGTCTCGCTGACGTTTCATGGCCGATAACTTCCCGCCGATCAAGTCGAGAAGTTCAGCTGGTGCTCGCAGGAAGTTTTCGGCGGCCCGATCGATTTCCCGGTTTAACTCGGCCAACTGCTTGCGGAGGCCGTCTGAGCCATTGTTCGCCTGATTACGTCGCTCGTTAATCTGCTGCCGTAGGGCGACACGTAGACGCTCTAGATTGCGTTCTGTGAGCACGGTCGTCTGAAGCTTGCGAACGACCACGTCGACCAATTTGTCCTGTAGGACGCCGTGGCAGCCGCACCCGGACGGGTTGTTTTTGCCGGCCCGGCAATAGGTCGAGCAGGTGTACTTAGGGTACGAATGTCCCTTCGCCTTGAGCGTGCTGCCATGCATCTTGCAGCCGCACTGGGCGCAGAACACGAGTCCAGAGAGCAGGTAAGCGTCGCCGTTTTCCTTGGTGTGCGTCCGATAGGCCGCGCCGGGCGTATTGCGCCGACGATCCACGATCTTCGCTTGGACCCGCTCGAACAGTTCCTCGTCGATGAGCGCCTCGTGAGCGCCCTCGACAACGATCCATGCCTCGCGGGGGTTGGCGACCGCGTGGGGTTTGCCAGCCGGTGAGAGCGTCACTTCGCCACGGTCGCGTTCACGCACTTGGCCCGCGGCAACGCTGTGGTATTTGCCCTCGCGGCGCTTGGCCCCCGTGAACGTGCCTGTGTAGTTGTGGTTTTCCAGGATGGCCTTGATCGAGGCGGCGTACCACGGCCCGCCGGTTGGTCCAGGAACTCCCCTGGCGTTGAGTTGATCGGTAAGACTGCGGAGGCCGGTGTCTGTATCGGCGTATTGCTGAAATAGCCAGCGGACGATCGCCACCTTGCTCGGGTCGTCCGAGAGCACCAACGTCGTACGCCAGCCGCGAGGCTTGCTGAACTTTTCGCTGGTGCGAACCCGCTGGCGATGTTCGCCGCGTTCATCGACCAGCATGCGGTCGTAGCCGTACGGCGCTGCCTGACCACAAAGAAAGCCTTCCTTGGCAATCCCGGAGAGTGAGCGTGCCACGTTCCGGGAGAGATCCGTCAAAAAGGAGTGTTTGCCTTCGGCATGCAGGGCGTTCATGATTCGACCGGTGAAGCAGTCCCAGTCGACCACGCCTTCCGCAACGGTCACCAGCTTCACTCCCGCTTGCCGCAGCGGATGAATCCAGCGTCCGGCTTCGATGCTGTCGAAGCGCCCAAACCGCGAATAGTCCCAGCAGAGAATCACTTCGAAGTCCCGGCTCGACGTCGCCGCCTTGTGCATCGCCAAGAACTCAAGTCGGCGCTCGGTCGCGTCGCCGCTGATTCCGCTATCGGTATACCAGCGGAGGATGCGGTAGCCGTGCTGTTGGGCATACGCTTCGATTTCCCTGCGCTGATCCTCCAGCGAGCGCTCCTGCCGATTCGTGCTGCGGCGAAGATACGCGACGGCGGGAATGGTGGGTTGGCTAACCATCTGCATCTCGGGTTACCATAGGGTGTTTCGAGGCCGGAAACTCGTCCACATTGGAAACGGTGCTTGCCAGCAGTTGCAAGGCGTCATTCGCAGTGAAAGAACCAACGAAAGCATCGTCGATTTCTTGGGCCATCGACGCGCTGGGGTCGCTGATTCTACCGTATTCTGCGGAAAAGGTTGAGAGGCGCACTGGACGCCCTCACTTGTGCATCGCGGCATGTTAGACGGACGTTTGTCCAAGTCTGTTTGGCGTTTAGACCGCCGTGGGCACCTCTTGGCTAATCGATTCGCGCGCGGCGACTTAACTCAGCGATTTGGACAGCGGCATCCTAGGCGGGGCGGTTTGCCACATGAGCGCCACTTCCTCCGGCGTCAAACCGTAGGCTTCGTTGACCATGTCGCTCAATTGCCGCTCCAGCCGCAACGCCTCGGCCGCCTGCATCCGCGCCGGCTCAATCGTCCGAGTATATTCGTCGCGCAGACTCTTCAGCGCCGCGGCGGACAACGAGTTCTTCTTGCCGCGAACGCGTTTCACTTCGGCGACAAAGGCATCGGAGTCGAGTTCCGTCGGCGCTTGCAATTTCAGGCTTGGCTTCTCGACGTGGTGTTCAACGCGAAGCCAGTCAAGAAGGTCAGCGCGCGTACATTGCTGCAAGGCTGCAATCTCGATTAGACGCCTAACGCAAGCATCTGATTTCCGACGCGTGCTGTCCAATGGAACTGCGATTGGAAGCGATTCCATAAGAAAACCGACAGGTGACAGTGCTTCATCCTTCATATGCGGCAAGTATCGCCAATTGTGCCACCACATGAGAGGAGAATTGAGGACTGCTAAGAGAAAGCAGTCATCAGTCGGAACAAAGAACATCTTATTGTTGCCAAAGGTCCCTGACGAGTCGAACGCGTAGGATGGATGAAACTGGATTTCTTGATACACAATCTTTGGCTTGCTGAACTCCAACCAGTATTCCGTCGAGTCCTGAATCTCAAACCAATGATATTGCCCCGCTTTTCGTCCGTTCCATTCGCGTCCGGTCCAGGCCTTCGGTTTCGGTTCCAACTGCGCACGAAATTGTGTCAAATGATTCAGCAGCGATGGATACACCTTGATGTCGATTCCGCGCCGCGAGAAGATCATCCACAGCTGCTTCCATTCTGATGCCCACCGATCAATATCTTGGCCACGCAAATAGGGCTTGATTACTTCAGCACACTTTGGATCCTCGGCAACTAAGCGATCCCGTAGCTTCGAATCAATCACGAACGCCTCGTTACATCCGGTTACCACGCCCCGATAAGGCTTAATTCCGGCAAATTCAGTGAGTGCGGTGCGATTCTTGGCAATCTTTTGCATGAGCCGAGTGACATCGCTCGATTCAAGCTGCCAAGACTCTGCGCCGAGTTGGTCAAGCGTTAACTCCACCCCCTCCACATCAATCTGCCGCGAAAGGTCTTCCACGCGAAGTTGCTCACGAGGAATCGAGCACAGGCGTGCCGTCTTCGGCTTCGGCGCTTTCGTAGGTTTCCGCGCCACGATGATCGATGGAAACACGTCGGCGTCCTCGAAAATCTGCTTCGCGTGCCCGAAATCCACCACCGACTCGACCCACGCTTCCTCGGCAAAGAAGCGGCGCAGCGGTTCGCCATAGCCGGACTTCATCCACTTGTTCGTCACGATAAATGAGAGCAGACCGCCCGACCGCAACACGCGCAACCCGAGTTCGTAGAAGTAGACGTACAGGTCGGCCATCCCGTGGTAGGCGTGATACGCTGATTGCAGATACGGCTTGATCGCCGACAGCAACTCCTGCCGGACGTAGGGCGGGTTCCCCACAACGACGTCAAACCCGCCTTGCGCGAACACCTCGGGAAATGCAGCCTGCCAGACGAATGCCTTGGGATGCACGGCCGGGTCGCTCACAACACTGTTACCGACGCGGATCGCGTGGTCCAGACTTGCCAATGTCTTGCCGCGCTCCGCGGTTTTGATCCACAGGCTCAGGCGGCAGATTTCGATCGCCTCTTCGTTGAGGTCGACGCCGTAGAGATTATTTTCCAGAATCCGCCGATCCAGATCAAATAAGGATCGATGCCCACGGAGCTCCAGCAGCCGGTCGTTGGATCGTTGATACGTGGCGTGCAACTGGTCGAAGGCCTCGATGAGAAATGCACCGCTTCCGCACGCCGGGTCCAACAGGCGGATCGTGACCAGCGCGTCCTGCCAAGCCTCCCAGAGCGTCACCAGCGCCGCCTTAGCTGGCTTGGTAAGTTTCGGTAGTTCGTAGACGGACGGATCGGCAAGTGCGGTCTTGGCCGCGCCCTTCGCGGACTTCTGATGGTCGGCGCGCAATTCCTCGAAGCGATCGCGCAGCACTCCGCCCAGCGCTTGTTCGATGATGTACCGCGTGATAAACGACGGCGTATAAAACGCCCCTTCCTTCTTCCGCCGCGACTTGTGCTTCTCCGCCCCGAGCGGCTCGGCTAGCCCGTCCAACTCGTTTCGCAGCTTTTCGAGATCGGTGATCGATTGCTCGAAAATGTGCCCGAGAATGTCAACGTCGATCAGACTCCCTTCGCCAGTCGCCAAATGGGCGGGGCGATAGTCGTAGCTGCCCAGTTCGTGAAAGTACCCGCACACTTCGTCGGACACTTTCAAGTGATCCATCACTGCATCGTCAGCAAACAGGCCGCCGTTGTACTTGTGGATGCCGAGCGCGGCGTTGCCGTCGTTGATCGCGGTAAACAGCCCGCGAAAGTTGTCCCAGATCGGTCTCGGATGATAGGGATCGCGATGCTCGAAGGCCTTCTTGATTGATTCCGTTGGCAGCAGCCCGCGATCTTCGCTGAACGCCACGAACAACACGCGGTCCAGCAGCTTCTGGGTGCTCGCCAATACGCCGTGCCGCGACACGTCCGGGTTATCGGCGCTCAGATGCTCAAAGGCGTCCTGCCGCATGTTCGCGTAGTCGACGTAGAACTTCTTGGTCAGCTCACGACCGACCTTTTCCGATTCGGCGTGCAGACCATAGAAATGACAGGGACCGACCTTCGGCACGACGCGTTCCGCCCCCAGTAGGAATACGAACCGGCGCAGCGCACTTTCATCACCGGCCAGTTGTTCGGTATCGAATCGTTCGTATGTCTGCTGATCCGAACCTTTGTGATAGAGCCGCGTCTGCCGCATCGAGGTCACGATCACCCAGTCGCACTTCAGGTTGATCGCGTAGCGAAAGCCTTGGTCGACGGCCGACATCCGGCGGCCCGCGTAGGGGCGGTCCAAGGGGTCTCGCGGCCCTTTGCCCTCTAGGGCGACAACAAAGCGCTGTTCGCCATTGAAATCGCCCAGAACGGCATCCGCGAATTTGCCGTCGACCTCGACGTGCTTTTCCCAGCTGATTGTATAGCGCTTGTGCCCGTGCGCCGGCCGTGTATATCCCAGCACTCCGACGAAAAAGTCGCTCAGGAAGTCGCGCAGGATTTCTTGCTCCTTGAAGCTATCCAGTCGTCCCGACGAGATCAATCCAGCCCAATGATTGAGCTTGGTCGAGTCAAAAGAAGGAAGCTTGAAATCCGCCAAATGCGAGCGCAGCACATCGGGGCGGAAAAGCGGCTTTGCGTCAACGGGCACTTGCAGCGCTCCCCAACAGGAAAAGTCAGATTTTAGTCGCCAGACTTATCACTCGCCAGCAGTCCGCGAGGGCATGCACGGTACTCGATGAGGAGCACCCGATTCTGTCGACGTCTCAGATGCGGCCGTGGCACACCGGCCGTCCGAATGAGCATACGCGGAAGGGCCACGTGAATGTCTGCGTCTACGACAGCACTTGGGAAGCGAGCGAGGCGTACGTGCTGGATCGCAGTGACTTGGTCTCGGCCTGGGTGAAGAACGATCATCCTAGATTCGAGATTTATTACATCCATCGGGGTGTGCCCAGGAAGCACCGGCCGGACTACCTCATTCGACTTGCCGACGGCTCGATGCTTGTGCTGGAGGTCAAGGGTGAGGTTTCGGAGGAAGCCAAGGCGAAACAACAGTTTCTTGAAGAGTGGGTAAAGGCGGTAAATGCCAGCGGGGAATTCGGGCGTTGGGCGTCGGACATGGCCGATGCGCCAGCCAAAATCCATGACATCTTGCGTCGAAACGTTCAATTGGCGACGACTTGATTCGCGGCGACAAGGAATTGGCACGCATCTCGCTAATGGGCGGACATTGCTGCAACCAGTTTCATGGTTGGCATTGAATACCGTTTTCACGACCCCGAACATTAAAAAGCGTTCATTCAATGCCCCAATGCCGTTGCCGAACTACGACATCCATAGTTAGATTCCCTGCACCTCATTGGTGAGGGATCGCTACCGGTCTAGACTTGGCAACATTCGCATGGACGCAATCACTTCGCTCCCTCCGCAAAGCCGCTGGGTTCGCGGCCGCGGCTTGCTGGCCTTCGCCATTCTCGCCCCCTTCGCGGTCGGCGCGCTGTTTTCGAAGCCGTACGTGGGTGAAGGCACGCTGGGTGATCTGGAATTTGACCTGGCCGCGTTTGTCCTATTCGTTTGCGGAGCTTTCTTTCGCTTCTGGGCCACGCTCTATATCGGCGGGCGCAAGGGGAGCGGGCTGGCGACTTTGGGACCGTATTCGCTCTGCCGCAACCCGCTGTATTTCGGCACGTTCTTGATGCTGATGTCGCTCGTTGTTTTCCTGCAGAATCTGACCCTAGCGGTGGGGGCGTTACTGGCCACCTTTGTTTATCTTCGTGTGACCGTTGGCTCAGAAGAGTTTCGCCTTCATCATCGCTTTGGTGATGAGTACACGTCCTATTGCAATACTGTTCCCCGCTTCTGGCCTCGGCTGCGCGGATACCGCGCGCCCCCAGTCATTGAGGTCAACGTCGTCGGGCTGCGTCGAGAATGCCTCAACGCGCTGCGGTGGATGATCATTCCGGTCGCTGGAGAAGGGCTGGCCTACGCGCGCACGATGGAACTGCTGCCAGACCTGTTCCACCTCCCTTGATCCAATCACCGCAGCTTCGAGTCAATGCATGGCACTCAAAGAAGAGTGGGAAGCCCAGGGCAACTGGCTGTTTCGTTGGCGCAGCTACCTGCCGTTCGTATTGCTGTTGCTCGTGGTCCAGGCCTGCCTGGATTTTGACTACCCGCAGCACTTGCATTCCTTGCAAGAGGCCTGGATGCTCTGTTGTTTGGCGGTCTCGCTGGCCGGCATGGCCATTCGCGCGCATGTCGTCGGACATACGCCCGAAGGTACGTCGGGCCGCAATACGCGACAACAAATCGCCGAGTGCCTTAACTCGCGCGGCTGGTATTCGGTCGTCCGGCATCCGCTCTACTTGGGCAACTTCCTGATTTGGTTGGGAATCGCCCTGTTCTTTCATCACCTCTGGCTGACGATCGCCTTCTGCGCGGTGTTTTGGCTCTACTACGAGCGGATCATGTTTGCGGAAGAAGAGTTTCTCCGCCGCAAGTTCGGCGATGCCTTCGTGCAATGGGCCACAGGAACCCCGGCGTTCGTGCCAAAGAAGCGTCAGTGGCGAGGACCGCAAACGCCGCTGGATTGGCGCAAGGTAATTCGTCGCGAGTACACCACGGCCTTCGGAGTTCTGTTCGCCTTCGGCGCGCTCGAGTTTGTCGAGCATCTCATCGTCGAACGGCAGCTGCATATCGAGCCGCATTGGCGCTTCATCCTCCCGGCGGGTGCAATGGGCTATGCGACGCTGCGCTGGGTGAAACATCGGACGACGTACCTCGTCTCGGCACGGCAGCCATCGACCTAAGCGGCCGTGCTGGCTGGGACTCGTCCGAACCTGAGGTAGAGCGCCGGCACGAAAAAGAGATTGAGCGCCGTCGAGGTCACGAGCCCGCCGAGAATAACCACGGCCAGCGGATACTCGATTTCATGCCCGGGCTGATCGCCCGCGACGACTAATGGCACGAGCGCCAGCCCAGTGGCCAAGGCCGTCATGAGAATGGGCGCAATGCGCTCTTCCGCGCCGCGAATGACCAGGTCAGCCCCGAATGGCTGCTGCTCTTCCAGTTCCAAGTGCCGGAAATGGCTGATCATCATGATGCCATTGCGGGCTGCGATTCCGAGCACTGTCACGAAGCCGACGATCGAGCCGAGGGATAACACGCCGCCGCTCAGCCAAACCGCGACGACGCCGCCGATCAGGGCGAACGGCACCGTCAGGGCCACGAGCAGCGTCGGCCGCCAGGCCTGAAAATCGACGTGCAACAGCAACACGATCCCGACCATAGCGGCGGCGGCCAGTGCGTACAGCCGCTGCGTAGCGGCGCGGGTGGCCGCGTACTCGCCGAGAAGTTCCGGATGGTAGCCCGACGGATAGGACAAACCATGGACGGCGACTTCGATTTCTTGCGCCACCGAGGCCAGATCGCGACCTTGCACATCGCAAGTGACGTCCAGTCGGCGCGAGGTGTTTTCACGTTTGATTTCATTCGGCGTGGGCGCGATGAACACCTCGGCGACGTCTCCCAAACGCACTTGCATGCCGCTGGGCGTATCGATCGGTAGCGATTGGAGCGAGGCGACGTCGGTGCGGACCTTGGGATCGCCCCAGACGACGACGTCAAAACGCTTCTCCCCTTCGAAGATCTCGCCGACTTTCAGGCCTTTAAGCAACGTCGTTGATGCGCGGCGCACATGTCCGGAGGTGATGCCGAAGCGTTCCGCGGCATCCGGCTTGAGCCTGATTTCCACCTGCGGCACCAAGACTTGTGGTTCCGTCTTCAGATTGCTCACGCCCGGAACTTCGCCGATCGCTTGTTCGACTTCCTTCGCCTTGGAGCGCAGCACGTCCAACTCCGGACCGTAGATGCGCACGACGATCGAAGCGCTCGCACCGGTCAGCACCTCTTTGATGCGCTCGCGGAGGTAAGTTAGTACGTCACGATACAATCCAGGGTAGTCGTGAACCACGGTCTCGATCTTTTTCAAGGTTGCGTCGTAGTCGACGTCTTCGTCGATGCTGATCCACAATTCCGTAAAGTTCGGGCCGACAACTTCGTCGGCCACTTCGGCGCGACCGATGTGCGCGCCGAAATTGCGGACGCCCGGGATGGCGCGCAACTCGCGGCTGGCTTCCACCGTGACGCGCTGCATGGCCTCGACGGACGTGCCGGGTTTTTCCACGAAGTGCATTAAGAAGTCGGTTTCGCGAAAGTGCGGCAAGAACTCTTGCCCCAGTCCATTCGCCAACCAGCCAGAGATGAGAAACGCACCGGTCAGCAAGCCCATGGCGAGATAGGGCCGGGTGACGATGCGCGGCAGGATGCCACCGTACCATCGCTTCAGGAGGCGTGTGAGCGGGGGCTCGCGTCGCTCGGCAGCTCGGCCCGTGAGGAGCACGTACGACAGCGCAGGGGTCACGGTCAGTGCGACTACGAGCGAGGCAAGAATCGCCAAGACGTAAGCAATCGCCAAGGGACGGAAGAATGCGCCCGCCAGACCATCCAGGAAGAAAATCGGCAAGAAGACGAGGACGACGATCAGACTAGCGAACACGACGGCACTACGGACTTCGAGCGACGCCCGCAGGACAACTTCAAAGGCCGACAGCGGGCTGCCGGCGGCTCGGTTCAAACGCACCCGGCGAACGATGTTCTCCACATCGATAATGGCATCGTCGACCAACTCTCCCAAGGCGATCACCAGACCGGCCAGAACCATGGTGTTTAGCGTCGCGCCTGCCCAGGTAAGCAATAGAACTGCGGTCACAAGGGAGAGGGGGATGGCCGTCAAGCTAATTGCCGCGGTCCGCCAGTCGAACAAGAAAGCGATCAGGATCACGATGACCAGGGCGCAGCCGATGGCTAAGGCCCGAGTCAGGTTGTGGATCGCGCGTTCGATGAACGTCGCCGGACGAAAGATCGTGGAGTCGATCTCCACGTTGGCCAAGGCTGGCTTCAGGACCTCCAACGCCTGCTCAATGCCTCGCGTGACGTCCAGCGTGTTTCCCTCTGGTTGTTTTTCGACAATCAGCAAGAGTCCTGGGCCATCGTTGATCACCGCGTCGCCAATCGGCGGAGGGAAGCCGGTGTTGACGGACGCCACATCGCACAAGAGCATCGGCGCGCTGCCGGGCGAGTCCACGACGGCCTGGCCCAAGTCCTCCGCCGTGCGCACGGGCGACACGTGGCGAATCGCCATCCGTTGGTTCGGGGAATCCAGGAAACCGCCGGTGTCGAGCGCCGTGGCGTCGGCCGCCGCGCGCGTCACCGCGTCGAGCGACACGCCCTGCGCCCGCAAGCGATCCGGATCGACAAGGACCTGAAATTGTGTATTGCGTTGCCCCCAAATCGCCACATTCGCGACGCCCGGCACGCTCATCAACTTGGGGCGAATCGTCCACAGCGCCAGGATGGTCAACTGTTGTTGATCGAGCTGTTCCGACCAGACGCCAATTTTCATCACGCGGCTAGTGGAGGAAAGCGGTTGCAGAATCACCGGGGCTTGCGCGATGGTTGGAAGCTGACGCGCAGCGGTAGCCACACGTTCCTGTACCAACTGCCGCACGCGCAGGTGATCCGCGCCATGTTCGAGCACGAGGACTACCTGCGAAAGCCCGAGCACCGATTTCGAGCGCACGGTCTTGACGTTCGGAATCCCGATCATGGCATTTTCCAACGGCACGGTGACCAGGTTTTCAACCTGCTCGCTGGAAAGCCCGGGGGCCTCCGTCTGGATTTCGACGATCGGCGGCGCGAACTCGGGAAAGACGTCGAACGGGGCGCGCTGCAATGATCGGTAGCCCACGACCAGCAGCGCGATACAGAGCGCCAGCAACACCACGCGATAGCGCACCGACGCCGAGACAATTGCGGACAGCATGAGTCTTTCCTGTCGGCGCTATTTGCTGAACCCGGTTTCGGTGCCGAACAGTTCGGCCGACCCGTCCGTCACGACTGCCGTCCCTTCCGGCGGACCGTCCGCCAAAACCATGCGGCCATCGACCAGATAGCGCGGCGACACGCGACGACGCTCGAACGCATGCTCGCCCGCTTTCGCGTAGACCCAACTGCCTCCGTACACGTCTTGCACGACGGCGTTCCACGGTACGCTGAGCGCGTCGGCCTCGCCTCGTAGCATTAGGTTGACGCCGACACGCTGGCCAGGATTGTACTGCAGCGACGGATTGTCGAACTCATAGAAGAGATCCACCGTGCCTGCGGTCGGATTGGCCGAGGGCGGACCGACGACGGGTCGCGCGGGAATTCCGGTAACATTCGCTTGGGCCGTGAAGTCCACAATCGAGGCTTCGGCCTCGCGATCAAGCGCCGTCAGATCCCCGACATACACGGGCACGCGTACCCAACCTCGCTCCAAGTTGACAATTTCTACGAGCGGAGCCCCGACTGGGACTTGTTGGTCGGGCAGCGCCAATACCGCGCGCAGAAGTCCCGCTTGCGGCGCAACGATATCCAATTCGGCGGCTGTCCCTTCAGCGGTCGCCCCGAGGGCACGTTCCAACAGCGTCAGCCTCGCCTGGGCCGCCTCGACCGCCTCCTGAGCCACATCAAAGAGTGCTTGGGCGTCGTCGACCGCGCGACGGCTGCCGGCTTCGGTCTGAAACACGCGCTTGGCGCGGTCGAGTGCGATCCGGGTCGCGCCGAGTTGCGCCGTGGCAGTGTCGAATTGCCCTTGGGCATCCGTCTTCGCGGCATCGAGCGTAACTCGAGACTCGGGCGACAAGAGTGGAAGAAGCGTGAACAGCGGCGTTCCCTTCGCGACGGTGGTTCCCGCTTGGGGTACTCCGTTCGGCGTGGCTTGCAGTACGCCACTGAGCGGCGCTGCGACAAGGATTGTCTTGCCGGCGGGAACCAGTACTTCGCCGCCATAGATGCGCACGCGGCGAACCCCAGTGCGTTCGATCGTTCCATATTGCAGGTGCAGCCGCTCTACTGCCGCCGGCGTAAGCGTGATGACATTGACTTGCGCCTCGTTCAAAACCTTGGGTACATTAGCCGGCGATTTCGATCCAGCGACCTTGCCCGCCCCCTGATCGTCGCTACAGCCGAAGCACAGCAACGAATACATCAGCACTGCCAGCTTGATTTCTCTCTGACAAGGGCGGCGCGGTGCAATCATGGGGTTTGGGGCGGGGGTAAGGGCGCGGCGGGCGGTGGCAACGGCTCGGCAGTCAAGCGGCGTCCCACGCTGCGCTCCAAGTCGGCCCAGGCGCGGCGGAGGTCGGCGTGAAGCTGCTGTTGACGCAATCGGCTGTCGAGAACCTGACGAATGGTCTCCAGCACAATTATGTATGCCGTGTCGCCTTCGCGAAACGCCCCTTCCGCCCTGGTGCGCGATCGCTCCGCTTCGACCAGCACCTGCCGGTCGAGGACGTCCAATTCCGCCCTGGCCTGCTCTACGCGGGCATGTGCCTGGTAGACTTCCATGACTACCTGGTTGTGGACCGTCTGTCGCTGCCGCCGCGCCCGTTCCAATTCCGCTTCGGCACGGATGATCAAGCCTTCATTCCAGTTGAAAATCGGCAGCGTCATTCGCAGCGCCGGGCCGAACTCGTGCCCCGTGCGTGTGCCGCTGGTCGCGTCCAAAATGCCCAGGAATCGCACCCAGCCGACGCGAGAGAGACGCACCCGTTCGGCCGCCGCGGCCACGTTCTGGTTCGCGGACATAACATCCGGGCGCGTGCTGGTCGCTTCGGCCACCAGGGTGTCGGCGTGCAATCGCAGGAGTGGTGGCAGCGGAGCGGCAATGAGCCTCAACGGACTGCGGTCGTCGCCGACCCCCAGCAGATTTCTCAACCGCTCTTCGGCCAGGGCGACGTCAAAGCCGGCGCGGCTCAATTCTTGCCGCGCCCGCAGCATGTCGATGCGGGCGGTAACTGTCTCTTGGACGCTGATGTCTCCGGCCTGAAGTCGTGCTTCTGCTACCCGTAAGATCTCGCCGCGCATCGCGGCCGACTGCCGGGCTACCTCCAGCCGCCCCTGAGCCAGTAGGGCGTCGGCAAAGCCTTGCCGGGCGTCGCGAATGAGATCGAGGCCGGACTGCGTCAAACGCTGCGAGACACGCGACGATTCGCGAGCCGCTGCGCGCACACGAATGGGTCGCAGCCACAGCGATTCCAGCGGAAAATCAAGCGCGTACTTGAATGGCTTGTCGTTGACCGGAACGAAGTAAACGACCTCGGGATTGGGTAACAGACCCGCTTGCACCAGGTCGCCACGCGCCACGTTCAAGTCGGCCAACAACTCATTGAAGAGCGCGTTGTTCCAAAGTGCAATCACCACCGCTTCGTCTTCCGAGAGTCCGTCTTGCAGCGACGATCCATTCGGGAGCGCGAATTGCCCTGGGCACGATGGGGGACCAAGCTCCAGTCCCGTACGAGTAACCAACTGCGTGGACACGCAGTTGCGGTCAGCCGCGTAAGGTGTCCGACAACCACTTAGACTCGCAAGTGCAAGCAGCACGAGCACCCAACGGTGCGCCTTGGTAGCGAACCGCCCGGCTCCGCCGCCAGGGGGTACACGTTCATGCATCGCACAGCCCAGCACGCTCGGCAAAGAAGGCCCATTCGCTACGATCGCTTATCTTTGGTTCATCGGAACCGACGCCGGCAAACTAAACCAAAAAACTGGCAAAGTTTGCGGCATTACCATCTCGGAACAACATCAGGACAATTCTCTGTCGCCCAGTAAAGCTTATTCAGCCATGTCCGAGATGGATGAATCGCGCACCCGCAGAGTTTGCAACTGGCTCCGCTGAATTGCGCGCACGTTCGGCAGATCGCGTGTAGGCGTGCCATCTCCTCCTCACTGCGAACTTGCCGCCCCGCCGAAATCCACGTCTCGCGAGCCTCTCGGTAACTTCGCACGCGCTCGGCGAACGACGGCATTTGTAATGTGGTCAATGACGTAGCATTGCATTTCCGCCTTACCCGATCTGGCGAAAACCGTGTCGGCGCGGTTATAAACCCGCACCGGGCACCCCGGTGAACCCGCGGATCGTCAGTCGCCTGAAACACGCACCACATGCCGCACCTAAGGAAGCCGGAATTGCTGTCACAATGCAGGTCGCGCCGCTGCCGTCGCAGCGCTCGGTCGTCGGCACGCCGTTCGTGATCCAGGTCAGCGACCGCGGCTGGGGAATGCCGAACTCGTCCAGGAAAAGGCAGTCCGGGGCGCTGGGAGCGAAATCCTTCTGCCGTTCGATTGCGGGCTGGCCACCGCCTTGGCCGCAAGTTGTTGCCGCACTGTCGTAACGAGAATAAGGTAGAACGCGCCAAACGCCTGGTAGAACTGCAGGCCGATCTGCCGGTCGCGTCCGATGCGCCTGAAACCAAGATAACGTCGGCTTCGAAGGCCCACACTTGATCGGCTCGATTAAATCGGAAGTTGTCAAAGCACTGAGCCGACTCGCACGGCGCTTTTCCGGCTCAGGTTCGCCACCCCGCTGGCAATGGCTTGCACGTTCGTGCATGCCAAGCCGTTGCCGCTAATCGCCTTTCGCTGGGAAATCTTTTGGCACCTGACGCCGATTAACCCAATTTCGCAGCGCGCCGGCGAATCGCCCCTAACTAGAACAATGAAATACTATTGACATACGATAAAACCTTGCTATTTTGCGATAAACCGGCCTGAGCGAACTGCTTTTGATGAGATGGCTGAGGGAAGTTAGTCCCTGTGAATCTTGAACCGCCTCCGCAGTTCGACCAGCATCCGTATTCAGACGAATCAATCCGGGTGCGCTTGGGCTCAAGGATACGTACATGGTCGCCGAACGTGTCGACCTGATGAAGAACGAATGCATCACTTATTGGCGATTCGGCAACGACTAGAAGCCAGGGCGGGATATGCACCCGGTCATCTTTGAGATCATTTCGACGCCCCGCGACATGGCCAAGATCGTCGAAGCGCTATTTGACCTGAAGCTGATCTCTCGAGAGAGCCTCGATCAGATGAAAACAGTCCGGGACGCCCTGAAACGCGGTCCCTTGCAGTTGATTTTCACGAAGGAAGAAAAATTGTCTTCGTCGCTGAGAAATAGCCGAGAAAGTCGATCACCCATGAAACGAAGCGCAATCATCTTTCTTCAGATCGTCATTGTGCTCATTGGCCTCGCCGCTCTTGCGCTGTTGCTGTGGGAACCTCAGATCGAAGGCAGGAACAAGGACGCCTCGCAATTTGAGATCTACTTCCAGGATCCGTTTCTGGTGCTGGTGTACGCAGGCTCCATTCCATTCTTTGTGGCACTCTATCAGGCGATCCGCGCATTGGGCTACATCGGAAGAGATCAAGTCTTCTCGCAGGAAGTCGTGAAGGCGTTGCGGATCATCAAATACTGCGCGCTAGCCATCATTGGCTTTGTCGTCGTCGAGGAAATCTGGATTCTGCTGGCCAGCGGCGAAGACAATGACAATCCTGGCGCTCCGATTTTTCTCGGGCTCCTCATTGTTCTTCCTTCGATCGTCGTCGCCGTAGCGGCGGCGATGTTTGAGCGGATTTCGCAAAATGGCGTGGATCTGAAATCCGAAAATGAATTAACGGTGTGACGAGACCCGCATGTCAATCATCATCAACATCGACGTCATGTTGGCCAAGCGGAAGATGAGCGTCACTGAGTTGTCCGAAAAAGTCGGCATCACGATCGCCAACATTTCCATCTTGAAAAACGGCAAGGCCAAGGCGATTCGGCTTTCGACGCTGGAGTCGATCTGCAGAGCGCTCGAATGTCAGCCTGGGGACATTTTGGAATACAGGAGCGGCACCTCGTACTAACGCGACGTTGGTCTGAGACGAATGATGTCGACTGCCACGAACGGCTCGGTGGGCTGCTCAAACATTGCGAGCGGAAGGCTGCGCAGGCTGATCCTCGGTTGAGCCTAGCACTCACGGCGCGCGCTCGATTCGTGATCGGCGGCGATTCGCGCTTGAGCCGCAAAAAAGCTGACAAGCGCGCACCCGTGCGAGCCATGCCAAGCTGTTGTCGCTACTCGCTTTTCGGTTGGACAACGATTTGACGCCCGACGCTTCCGCCGCATGATTCTTGCTTGACCGACCATGACGTCCAGCGGTAGATTCTTCAGCAGAACGGGAGTCGACCCCGTCAGCCGCATAGCACCGCTCGCCAATCGGCTCCGTTCAACGCGCAATTCGTTTTAGCATTACGAGATTATGAAGACCTCGCTCATTACACTGGTTCTTGTTTGCGCTTCATTGTGCGGCTGCGCCGGAGACGCGCCGAAATCTACGGACCAAGCAAACATTCAAGGAATTTGGTTGGCGCAATCAGAAAGTCAAAACGGCCACAAAAGGAATGTGACTTACCAGTATGTCTTCAGGGGAGATAAGCTTACCTTCCAAGACGAGACTGGGAAGGAAATGAAGTATTCGTTCAAGTTGGAGACTGTCAGCAGCCTCAAGCTTATTGTTATTCAGCCAGAAAAGACGCTTACCAATTCGACGCCTGTCAGCGTTGCATATGAGTTGAACGGAGATTCGTTGAAGATTGTGGTCGCCGCTTCTGGTTCGCGCCCCACAGAATTATCAGACAAAAACAATCAAGAGTTGATTATCTGCAAGCGAAAGAGTCCATGAAAAGGCCTAAACCTACGCTGCAGCCAACCGCCACCAGCCACGGGCTACGTCACATGATCTCTGATTGTTCGATCCCGGGCTTCGTGATAGCTGCGAACTCGATCGAGCAACGATGCCGTCACGATGTCGCCGCCAACATCTGACATTGCCGCCGTAACTTCTCCGGCGGAAATCTCGTCGGCGCAACTACAAATCCACACCTCGCACAGCGATGCACATGCGGATCATTCGTTGCCTGAAACACGCACCACATACGTTACCTCACGGACTGGGAATCGCCGTCACGACACAGGTCGCGCCGCCGCCGTCGCAGCGTTCGGTGGTCGGGACGCCCGTTGGTGATCCAGGTCAGCGACCGCGGCTGGGGAATACCGAACTCGTCCAGGAAAAGGCAGTCCGGGGCGCTGGGAGCGAAGTCCATTTCCCATTCGATCGATGGCTGGCCGCCGCCTTGCCCGCACGGTGTGCCGCCACTTTGCAAGTTCACCAGGAGGTGGAACGCCCCGCCGGCCTGATAGAACTGCAGCCCGATCAATCCATAACAGCCGGGCTCGTCGGAGTCGGCGTAGCTGATTGTGGCGAGGAACATGCCGTGCGAGCAATTCACTGGGTCGCCGTCGATATGGATCTGCTGCATCGGCCCCATGATGTAAACGCCATCGAGCGCCGCGCAGTCGGGGCAATTGGCGAACTCGGCCATGCCTGAGATTTCGACCTGGTAGTATTCGGCCTCCTTTACAGGCTGAAAGCGAAACGTCTTCACCGGCGTCTGGACTTCCCCAGTCACCAGGCACCGTGCTGAACGAATAGAGCAGCGCAAGTTCGTCGTGCGTCAGTGACCAGTGTTCGGCGAGCTCCAGCTCATCCCAATTTCGTTTCATGGAACCTTCCTCCACCTTCGAGAGATGGGAGGATGGTACCAAGCAGACGGAAAAATGGGATAGAATGGCAGCCGGGGTACCCCAGCCGGGCCTAGTTCAGCCGGCTGGCGCTTCCAGATGGCACCTCATGACAGCTTCGGTACCACTGGGCCGAATAGTGATTCTTGCGCAGACTCGCCCGTGTGGCAGCTTGTTCGCGGAAACGGATCTTGAGTTCGGTCGCTTCTAGTGGCGCGAGCGATTGGTCGACCGCGATGGCGGCGAGTTGCATGATCGGATGCCGGCGGGGATTTAGTCCTGTCGTTTCCAAATCTAAGAAGATCATTCTCTCGGCCATGGCAGAGTTTGCCATGAAGTCGATGGCTACTCAAATCGCGCCGGCAACAGACAACGCGTACCATGTCGATTGGGGAGGTTCATAAAGCTGGAGTTTTGTACCTTACCTTGATGCGACATTGTCAAACGACAGGCCGCGCCGGGGACTCGGTCCTTTCCCCCGCGCGGTCACTGCCAGCATACTCACACTCTCGCTCAACGAATAAGTCTTACCGGCGTATAGATAAAATCACCATGCCCTTCTTGCGCGGTGGGAATCACTGGTCAATCGCGAATGCCACGCAGGCGAGTAACACGATCATCAGCACGAGGTCAGGGGCGCGATGTTTCCGGGACGTTTGCGATCGTAAAGATCGAGTTTTCATTGTGGTCAGGCTTCGGTGAGTGTGGATTTCTCTTTCGCGCTGCGGCACGGCACGCTATTCCAGCGTGTGAACCACGCGCTGAGTCGTGTCTTGGAACACCAACTCGTTCGCCGCGTTGAAATGCCGCACTTCTTTCAAGACCAGCCGGCCCACTCGGTTCGACGCATAGCCGACGCCCCATTGCTCCACACTTGTTTCCGGCGAATAGCCGGCCAGACTGTTCAACGACCAGGGAATGGACAAAGTCAGATTGCCGTTGGCCAAATGCTCCCCACGTCGAAGAGACGCCATTGCGCACGCATTCGGCGACAAGCTTAGCCTGTGGGTCTGGCCGGTGGGCCAATCGATGCCGATCGAACCGCAAGTAGTCGCTTTCGACAGTAACCTATACGGAAGAAGTCACCCATAGGGTTCCCCGGTCAGCTTGGGGCAAATCGCGTGCCACTGCGGGGGGCTCATGCTGCGAGAGCCGGTTTTGCCAGTATTCGGCTAATCGTCGGCAATTGCAGCGAAATTCCTTGACGGCGCTGGGCCGAACCACCACACTCGCACTGGTCGAGCGCTCCGCATGTAGCCCGATGGCCACATGCTGCCACTGCGCCGAATAAATGGCGGACGATTTAAGCCATCCCTGTTTTTCGTGTCTTGTCAGAAGGCATCAGTGCCTTCTTCGGGAGTGGGTCGACGATAGTCATGCTCGGCGAGAAAAGTGCGGATGACTTTGTTGTTTGGAAGCGATCACGCTGATGCCACCATTGACCGCGTATCGGGATATTCGGTGTCGAACAGATCGAGGTGCTGATGGTCGCACGTGAAATGCACGACGTCACGAATGAACCCGGTAACCATTCACTAAAAGGACACGTGTGATGAGAATTCCTCTGTTTACGCTGGCAGCCTTGGCGACGTTTTCCTCTGCGCGCGCCGACATGGTATTTGAGTACCGAACTGCGGCGACAATCACGCAGCAAACGCCGGGAACGCTCATTGATCCGGTCGTCGGCCTGCAATTGCAACCGGGGGGCCCGGACGTTTTTCTACAGGTCGTGCTTAAAGACACGGGAACGGTCGGCGTTCCGAGCCCGACGAATCCTGTCATCGTCGACAGTGTAAACAATAGGTTGTTCGCTTGGGGCTTCCGGCTTAACTTCGCCCAGAACGCAGCGAACCAATTAATCGCGACGGGAGTTCAGCCGCTCAACGATGCTAACAACACGCGGTCCGGCTTGACGGCATTCGGTTTTTCCGACCCGATCATCACTAACGGCTCGGACGCAGCCCCCACGGCCAGTTTTGCGGTCCTCCGCGATCTAACCCTTGACGCTGGCGCGTATGATCCGAGCAATTTATATCCGCTTGTTAACATTCGCATTCACGCGGACGCCCTCAAGGCCGGAACAGGTTCATTCAGCATCGTCGATACCGGTCCGTCGGACGACATTGGCACGGTCAACAACCCGTCATTTGACGTCGGCATTTTCGACCAGGCGTTCGTACTGCCGGTCACCGTGGCCAACGTCCCCGAGCCTAACACGATGGTCCTGGGATGTCTCGCCGCGACTGTCCTTGCTGTGTCGGCGCTCCGCCGACGCACAGGTAGGGCCGTAAATCCACGCGGTTCGGGAGGGAAAATCAACTTGTGGGATGAAGAAGAGACGCCAGGCTGTGAAGACTACGCCGCCGACCTGGAACATTCGCAGATGGGCAACGGCACGTTTCGACTCTAGATGGAGGACACCGACCGGCCTCCCGGCGTCGCAAGCGGCACCGCGAGCGATATCTGCACGCGAGGTTCTCCCATTTTTCAGGTCTCGATTGATGCGATTCGTCGGATGGCAGGTCCCAAGTGTCGCGTGACCTTCTCCG
This sequence comes from Planctomycetia bacterium, assembly GCA_034440135.1. Lineage (NCBI taxonomy): Bacteria > Pseudomonadati > Planctomycetota > Planctomycetia > Planctomycetia bacterium. The sequence continues at coordinate 4,836 of JAWXBP010000309.1, read as the reverse complement.
TGAGCCCAACATTTATCCCGTTTATCAAGAAGGAATTACCGTTTCCTCCGCTCGAAGAATTTACGGAGGAAGATGGATTCCAGGCGCTCGTATGAGAATTCCCCTGATGTTTGTACGCGAACGAACGAGAATAATGCCCATCGGGCCTATCTGATGGCCACCGAAGTGGCGAGCCGACTCGTCATGCAAAAAACCGACCATTTTCTCGGAGCCAAGCCATGAAGACGCACTCAAATACGCACGCCAGGCACTGGCCCCGCTCGCGCGTTAGTAAGTGCGCTACCGCCCGCCTTGAGCTGCTGGAACAGCGCCGGCTGCTAGTCGGCGACGTGTTTGAGCCGAATGACTCGTTCGGCGCAGCCTTCTACGTCGAGACCGGCGATGTGACCGTCGCGGGACTCTCGATCCACGAGTCTGGCAACGACGACTGGTATGTCTGGACATCGCCGGCCGACGGCAATCTCAATATCGATGTCGACTTCCAGCACTCGGCGGGCGATATCGATATGGTGCTCCACGATGCCGGCGGCGGCGTGTTGGCCGTGTCAAACAAAACCACGGACAATGAACACGTCTTCTACCTGGCCCAAGCCGGAGCGGTGTACTTCGTCCGTGTGTACGGCTACAGCGGCGCAACCAACCCGAGCTACACGCTCAAGATCGACGGCCCGGGACTGATTCCCAGCGACTTCTGCGAGCCGAACGAGGAGTTGGCACAGGCCTTCAATCTTCACGTCGGAAATCAAGGATACAGCGGGCTGACCGTCCATCGCGGGCCGGGACAGGAGTTTCAGTCGAGCGACGATTGGTATCTCTGGACGGCGCTCCCCGGCGTCGGCGGCACACTGCGGGTGGACATCGACTTCCTCCATGCCTTCGGTGACCTGGACTTGAAGCTGTATGACCGCAGCGGCACGGAGGTTGCCAGCTCAACCTCGTTCGAAAACCACGAGTCGGTCACGTGGGGCGTCTCGGCAGGGGAATCAGTCTACGTCCAGGTGTACGGCTACAACGGCGCGACCAATCCGCGCTACGAGCTGTCGATCGACGGTCCGGAAATCGCAGGCGACCGCTTCGAACCGAACGGCGCTCTGGACTACCGGACCTACGTGGGGACAGGGGACCTGTCGCTCGGCAGACTGTCGCTCGCTTTTCAGGACGACGATTTCTACCTCTGGACCGCGCCGTCCACCGGCACCCTGGACGTGGACGTGTTGTTCACCCATGCACAGGGGGACATCGACCTGGAGTTGCTGGACTCCTTTGGCCAATACGTCACGCAATCCAACTCCACGGATGACGACGAGCACGTCTCGATCCCGGTCCGCGGCGGCGATCAGTTTTACATCCGCGTGCATGGGAAGTCACACCTCGACACGAACCCAGATTACACCCTCACCATCGACGGGCCGGACGGTTCCGAGCTCATTGGCGATACCGACAGTGACGGCGACGTAGATCTCAACGACCTGAACGCGGTCCGCAACTATTTCGGCGAGGGAGTCATCGGCGGCCCACGCATCCCGGGCGACGCCTATCCCTTTGACGGCACCGTCAACCTCAAGGACCTGAACGCGGTCCGCAACCACTTCGGCGAATCGGTTGGCGCACCGACTTCGGCGCCGGTCGTCTCCGTCGACAGTCATGGCGATCGATATCGCATCCCGCCGCCATCCCTCCTGTTTGACGCGCTGTTTCGTCTAATCGGAGAAAACGAGGCGTTTGGTATCCTGTCGCCAAAGCGCGCGGCGGTGCGACGGCGCTGATTAGGAGACATGCGACACGGCCTGTAGCGAGCGATGTAGTGATGACGGCCGCTACTTGGCCAACGGAGTTGACTACGGCGGGGCGCTACACGCCCGCTGACATCGCCTAACGGCACTTGGTGAACCTCGCATTAAGTAAAAAACGTGATGCCACCGTGCGTTTTGTCCGTCGATCGAGATTTACCTGTTAGAGGAAAACGCCCGTTACGCCGAGCGCTAGTGCTTTCAGGCTCAAGAATTCCTTTCACATGCGGCACACTGGTGGGCCGCGGAGGTCCTGTGCCACGGTTTATCGAAGCGATCACCCATCATCCACTTCGTCTGATCAGCATTTTGGTTGTAGTTGTGGCGTTCTTTGTCGGGTTGATTGCAATCCGTCTGGGCGGCCATGAATTCGACGTTTGGTCCCTTGTCCGCGCGACGACGGTCCTTTCGCTTTCGATCGCCTGGCTTTTCCTCCGCTGGCGCGCACCGCGCCGACCATGATTCAGGGAAACCACCGTCTAAATCAACTGCAATGACTTTTGCTACCTACGGCGTGGCAAGTCTGGAGACGCTGATGACAGAACAACAAGCATAGTGTCGAGTCTTTGACGATGCGAGGGTGCTCACATGGCAATCGACGGGATTAGTCGCCTCATTGCGGTCACGCAGACGAAGAGCAACAACGCCAATGGCGCCGCGATGGGCATTGCGGACGAACAACGTAAGTTGATGGGACAGCAAAAAAGTCTGCACGGCGGCCAACGCACTTTCGAGGTGCTGCCCCGGGCAGAGCAGCAAAGCGCGCTCATGGAGTTGCGCGTGCGGCTTCAGGGATTTCGACAGAGCCTGTCGCCCGGCGCGGCTACTCTGCTCGACCAATGGGTGCAATGGGCGAGCGAGCACCGCTGACACGAGCCGCGCTCCAGCGCGTCAGCCGCAATAATATCGCTTCAGCAACCGGAGACTGAGGTCTAGCCCCCGATCGACTAACGCATCGCTGCCAGATCCTGGCAAGCACAGGCGAAAGCTATTAACTCCAGGACGCCAAACGCCGAAGACGTTGCCACAGCTGGCCGCTCCGCGACACGTCACGCAAAAACTAACCCGGCGACACCGACCGCCACACGACCGAGGAGACTCTTGCTCAACTAGCGACCACTTCCGACCGCCCTCAACACGTCAAGTCTTCGAGTTCGACGAGGCACCCCGCCGGACGTCTTCATGGAGCGATCCGCGTATGACTTTGTTGACGTGCAGCCTACCGCGCCTCCACTTGTATCCATTGGCTTTCATCATATTCAAGCGACGGACGTAGTTTGGTAGGCGTTCCGCCGGCCGCACTGGGGTTCGGCTCCGTTGAAAATAGCATTAGTAAACTGAGCTTGTCGCAGTTAGCCACCAATTGGCGGCTTGCTCCGCTGACCAGTCGTCGCGACATGCGCAGCGTGCCAAGGCCTGCTCCAGGCTCGTGACATTCGGAAACCGATCGTGCGGCTGCTTGGTGAGACATCGTAAAATGATGTCTTCCAAGTCGCTGGGGATTTCAGCGCGCAGCCCGCTGGGCGCGACGACCGGCTCGGCCAGATGGGCGGCCATGGTTTCCACGGACGTAGATCGCGTGAATGGCGCTTTTCCGGTGACCAGGAAATACGCAACCGCGCCAAGGCTATAGATGTCGCAACGGGAATCCACATTAGCGCTGCCGGCGGCTTGCTCGGGCGACATAAAGGCGGGCGTTCCCACAATGGCGCCGATGCCAGTCAGGTTGACGTCGGTGGTGGGGATTGCCACCTGGACCAAGCCGAAATCCAGTAATTTTGCCACGTCATGCATTCCGCCGATTTCGCTAACCAGGATATTGGCTGGCTTGATATCGCGATGTACCAAGCCGACCGCGTGGGCCTCGCGCAATGCGCCGCAGACCTGGCGTAAGAGGTACACGGCCCGCGCGGGCGGAAGTGGGCCTTCACGGGCCACAAGTGCTTCAAGCGACCAACCGGACAAGTATTCCATGGCATAATAAAAAGTGCCATCGGCGGCCAGGCCGTAGTCGTAGACTCGGACCGTGTTGGGATGCGTCAACGTGGCCAGCGTTTGCACTTCGCGCTCGAATCGAGCCAGAAATCGCGCATCACCGACTTGTTCGGGGCGAATCAACTTCAGCGCACAGGGTCGCCGGAGTAGTGCATGCTCGGCTAGATAGACCTGCCCCATCCCGCCGGCGCCGATGGGTCGGATTAGCCGATACGGTCCCAACTTCCGGGCCTCGGATACCGACTGACGCAAGCCTTCAATTCGATGCGCGCCGAATACTGCGATGGCGCCGACCACAAACATACCGAGGATGGTAATCAAAAAAAAGTTGACTGTGTCGGCATTCGCCACATCGCCGATCGTCACGACGACGCCACCCAAGATCGCTAGACGAACGCACGCCAGCAATGCGACGGCGGCGAGCGCACGCCGCGCCGTGTTGGGAATCAGAATCCCGTAAAGAATAATCAGCAGACCCCATTGCCCGCTCTGACTTCGAACCGCTGTGACGACGCCTGGCAAATGGTACGAGGCGAGCGTGGCAAACCAGCCGGATTTAAAGAACCAGAAATCTTGCCAGCCGAAATAGAGCACCAGGACGCCAAACGAAACTGCCTCAATCCACCGTAAGGTTAGTAACGGAATTGGTCGGTGGCCCCAGAGCCAGACCGTAATTAGGCATGAGCCGACTCCGACCACCAAGTAGGCAACAATGGGTCCCGGGCTGACCATCAGTGGCCACCAAACCGGCAAGCTTAGGACAATCAGCACGCTGTTCAACAAGGCGATGAGCCGCAAGCGCTTTCTCAGCAGCGGCCGAATCTCCCACTGCGACGACAGGCCTTCCCGAATGACTAGGTTGGTCGGAGTGTCGGGAGTGCGATCCGCGATCGACGTGCCAGGCATCATGATCGTTTGGGACAACGCTGCAGTCTGGCCGACGTCCGTGTCTTCTAGGGCGCGATGCAGCGAGATCTGGTCTTGCAGCAATTTGGCATGCGCTGGAAAGCGATCGGCATACTCCTTTGCTTCCGGGTATTCGCCCAAACGT
>JAWXBP010000308.1 GCA_034440135.1 Planctomycetia bacterium | reverse complement strand
GATACGCTATCCCGCCGAACTCGCTCAGGAACACCGGCGAGCCATCGTACTTAAACCCGGGCGCCAAAGCCGCGCGGCCATTCCCAGGAAAATCGAACTGCTTCTGGCTCAAAACTCCGTACTTCTCGACCAGGCGTTCGCCGCGGGCGGCGTAGTCGTGGATGCCGAAGAGGTCCGTCACGTCCGTGTGCTCCCAGCCGTCGTTGTCGATTACCGGGCGGGTGGGGTTCAGGGACTTTGTCAGGTTGTAAAGAGCCTTCAAATGCTGGGTTTGGCGCGGGTCGGCGACATCACTGACGCCCCAGGATTCGTTGATGGGGATCCACATCACAATCGACGGGTGGTTGACGTCGCGCTCAACTGCCTCAATCCACTCGCGAGTGAAACGGGCGGCGTAGTCCTCATCGTAAAGATAGGCGTTGGCCATTTCGCTTGACACCAGAAACCCCATTTTGTCCGCCCAATAATAGTTGTTCGGGCAAGACGAATTGAATTCTGGCGACGGCCGGCGCACGACATCGTGACCACGGATCCTGGTAGGGGTCAAGTCGAACTCGAGTCGCTTTTTGTGAAGCTATCGGCCAGGAAGCGGAGTGTGCAGTAGACGGCGCAGGCTCCGGCTGGCCTGCGAGAAACCCAAAAAATTCTTTCCTCCCGTCTCGAATTCGTAAGCGCCATGAAGCCCAGCACCACGCATCCCCATGGAATGAGGATCTTAAAGCGCCGGAATCCTTCGCTGCTATGGATCGCCACTGCGTACCCCATTTACTTCGCGTAACTGACACCCGCGACTCTCCAGCCCAAATAAGCGATAAAAATGGCCATCAGGAAGGCTCCTTCTCCCCGCGTTATTGTTCGGCCGCTTCGAATCGCGATAGGCAAGAGAACCACGGACAGAAACGCCATCACCATCAAGTCGATGTGCCCGCCGGCCGGAATCGCAACGGGCCGAACCGTACTGACTATCCCGCCAATACAAAGCAGGTTGAACAGATTCGAACCGACGATGTTGCCAAGCGCAATATCTGCATCCCCTCGCCGCGCCGCCAGGATACACGTGGCTAACTCAGGGAGAGTCGTACCCAGCGATATCACCGTCAGTCCGATGACCGTTTCGGAAACGCCGATTCCCCGTGCAATCGCAACGGCATACTGGACCGTCCAATTTGCGCCTAACGAGACTCCGATGAAACCAGCCAGTGTAACGCCAATTTGAATCCAGAGAGACTTCGGCGCGGCGCGTGCCACCTCTTCGCGGACTTCGGCGATGAAAGCGTCGGAGTTGCCTGCGCCCCTCGCCTGCCGCGTCGTGTAGTACAGAAAAATGCAGAACAACAGCAGCAGAATTAGCCCATCGCCTCGGCGCCAGGTGTCCTGCGCTTCCGCATTTAGAAAACGGTCGCTCCCAAGGACAACAATCGCCGCGACGGCGACAATCAGCATCGGGATCTCCCTGGTAATCAGCGAGGCCTCCACCTTCATTGGACGGATCAATGCGGTCAATCCCAGGACGAAGCCGACGTTGACCAGGCAAGAACCGACGATGTTCCCGAAGGCCAGATCTGTTGAGCCCTGGTATGCGGAAATGGAATTGACGACCAATTCCGGGGTGCTGGTGCCGAACGCCACGACGGTCATGCCGATCACGATCTTCGGCACGCCAAGACTCTCGGCGATCGTAGATATGCCGTCCACGAAATAGCGAGCGGCCAGCAGAAGCAGGCCGAGCGAAGCTGCGAGCAACATGAAATCAGGCATTACGTTTTCAGGGTACATTGCCTCAGATGATTGCTGCACGACCCGAAGACCGAAACGAGAGCCTGTTGCCGCCTTGCCGCGCTGATGAACGCATCGTGCCAGAATTAAGGCGTGAAACGAATACTGCTTCCGCTTTATGTAGGAACGATTTCGGAACGGCAAGCCAGAATCGACAGTTCTCCTTGAGATTCGCCGTTAGTGAACCGACGATCACGCACTTTAATGACTGAAAACGCTTACCGACGGCGATAGCTGCGTCTTTCGTACTAAATAATCTCGCGCGATATCGCCCCTGGGCTCTCTGAATTCTCCAGTTACCGCGCGGGTACCGCGGGGCACCGAAACTCCAGACAATCCATGGCCACGTGCCACCATCTAATAGCTCGAACGGATTCAGGAAAGACTTATGGATTGCCCTGTCCCGAAAGGAGGGTGACCGAGTGGTTGACCGGCGGGGAGCCGGGCCTCCGTCTGAAACACAACGTCGGAATCAAGCTCTGGTTGGGAATGAGGGCGCCGTCGGGCAGGAACACACGAAGATGATATGGATCTCCGTCACTCGCTTTCCCGCTGGCGTTCTGTAGCTCGATCTCATCGGACAAGCCGCGGACTACGATCACCAGGTGCGTGTCAATCACGGAGGCGCCGATGTTCGTCAGCCGGTAGACATCCTGCTGCCGGCTGCCGTTTCTGTCGGAGCTGTTCCACACAATGTCCACTTGGCTCGTCACATCAAGAAACTCCAGTCCCAGGTCGCGCCGTTGAAGCCCATGTCCATGGTCATCTTGATGTCGTATTGGATGGCCGCGTCGGTGGGGGGCGTGATGGTTGATTCCATCCAGTAGCCCTGGTCGAGGACCATCTTCAAATAAGTCGGGCGCCCGTTCAGATGAAAGCGTCCGTTTTCGATATGAATG
>JAWXBP010000307.1 GCA_034440135.1 Planctomycetia bacterium | reverse complement strand
GTGCGTTACTTGCCGTCGCCGCTGGAGCGCGACATCAAGGCCAAGCAATACAAGAACCCGGACGAAGCGTTCGACCTGACGCCCGACCCGGCCAAGCCGTTCGTCGGGATGGCGTTCAAGATCGTGGAAGATCCGTTTGGACAATTGACATTCACGCGAATCTACCAGGGCACGATCACCAAGGGCGAAACTTACTACAACCAGCGCACTGGCCGGAAGCAACGCTTCAGCCGCATCGTCCGCATGCACGCTGACAAGCGCTCGGAGATTGATTCCGCCGGCCCCGGCGACATCGTGGCCGTGATGGGGCATCGACTGCGCCAGCGGCGATACCTACGCGTCGACCGGCGAGTATTGCACGCTGGAAAGCATGTTCGTGGCCGACCCGGTCATTCGCATGGCGATCGCTCCCGTGAACCGCGACGGCGCGGACAAGCTCGGCAAGGCGCTCAATCGGTTTTCCAAGGAAGACCCGACGTTCCGTGTCAACACGGACGAAGAGACTTCGGAAACGTTGATCGCCGGCATGGGCGAGTTGCACTTGGAAATCTACGTCGAGCGGATTCGCCGCGAGTACGGCGTCGAGGTCGAAGTCGGCGCGCCGAAGGTCAGCTACCGCGAGTCCCCGACGCGCAACACCACCTACGATTTCAAGCACAGGAAGCAGACGGGCGGTTCCGGCCAATACGCCCACATCAAGGGCTCGTTCGAAGTACTGCCAGAAGAGTCGACCGAGGCCTTTGAATTCGAGGACAATGTCGTCGGCGGTCGTATTCCGAAGGAATACATCCCCGCGGTGCAGAAAGGCTTCCGCGATTCGATTGCCAAAGGCCCGTTGGGGCAGTACCCGATCGTGGGCGTGAAGTGCATTCTGGAAGACGGCTCCTATCACGAAGTCGATAGCTCCGACATGGCGTTCCAGATCTGCGCCCGGAACTGCTTCCGCGAGACCTTCCTGCAAATGAAGCCGGCCTTGCTGGAGCCGATCATGAAGCTGGAGGTCGAAGTGCCCACGCAATTCCAAGGTGCGGTCACGGGCGAGTTGAACAGCCGCCGCGGAATGATCGTGCAGACGGAAATGCTCGGCCCGATTGCCAAGATCGAAGCGGAAGTTCCGCTCTCGGAAACCTTCGGCTACTCGACCGACCTCCGCAGCATGACGCAGGGCCAAGGCACCTTCACCATGGAGTTCGCCAAGTACCGCCGCGTACCTGGCAACATCCAGGAAGCGATCCTGGCCGAGAAGAGAAAGCAGCAGTTGGTCGGCGCGAAGTAAGCCGGTCAGAACTCAGCAGTAATTCTCCAGCGGAGCGGTTGGCCTTGGTCAGCCGCTCCGCTTTTTTGTTGCGCCGCGCCACGCGCTTTGGCGAAATCGGCAAGGCGACCTGTAACGGCGAATTCGGCCCAATTCTCGTCCGGTCCCTCGCAATATTTAGTTAAAGCAAAAAGCAACTATCAAGTTTCCGACGCCTACAAAACGATGTAAAAATAGGCACGATTCGAGGATAATCCGTAGAAACACCCTTCGGCATGCGGCGCGCCTCGGGATTGAAGGCTTTTGCCAATCGCTTTATAATTCGTAGTTGAACCAGTTTTTGGCCACTAAGTGCGCGGTCGGATATGTTCAGCTTGGAGGACGAGATTGTCCTGACGCTCCGCCGAGTCTCCCAAGCCGTCGATACGCATTCGCGATATCTCTGGCAGGAATACGGGCTTACGGCGCCGCAACTGGGAACTCTGCGGGAACTGGACCAGACGGACAAACTGACCCCCACCGCATTGTCGGAGCGCATTCATGTGAGTGCGGCGACGTTGGCGGGAATCCTGAAGCGGCTGGAGGCTCGAGGCCTCATTCGCCGTAAGCGAGACGAGGCGGATCGTCGCAGCCACACGTTGAGTCTCACGGAGGAAGGACGGCGATTATCGCGTCAGGCCCCCTCGCTGCTACGCGACCAGTTCCGCACGAAACTGGCGAAAATGAAACCTTGGGAACGAACTCACATGCTGGCGATCCTGCAACGCGTCGCTGAGATGATGGATGCGCCGGACGACGGCGAGGCGCCGTTCTTGTATCACGAGCCGGCCCCGCCAAGCGATTGATACAGACTTGTTACGGCGAAGAACTCCACACCAACATTCGACCATTCGAGAGACAGAACCGCGGTAGCTCGAAACCACGCCGAGCGCGAACTAACACACAGGTTGAGGCGCATGTGTCGCAACCGACCACCTGCGGAGCCACGGTTCCGCCAGACTAAGGGGAAGACCGCCATGCAAAACAGCACTCCGCGAAAGCGCATCCTCATGATTTCCACGCATGGGTATGTGCAAGCCGAACCTGTATTGGGCAAGCCAGACACCGGCGGCCAGGTCGTTTACGTGCTCGAGCTTTCCAAATGCCTCGCGAGAATGGGTTACCAGGTCGACGTGTTGACCCGTCAATTCGAGGATTTGCCCGCCGAGGAGCCCGTTGCTGACTGCGTGCGCATTCTGCGATTTCCGTGCGGCAGCAATTCCTTCATTCCGAAGGAGACGCTCTGCGACGAGATCCCCGAGTGGATCGACCATGCATCGCAATGGTTGCGCGGCGTTCAAGGAGAGGTGCTGTTCATCAACAGCCACTATTGGGATGCGGGTCTGGCCGGCGCCGGC
>JAWXBP010000306.1 GCA_034440135.1 Planctomycetia bacterium | reverse complement strand
CGCCCGACTTTGTAGGTCAGGCTTTCCAGCCTGACTCTGCAGGCGCCTATTTCGTGCGACAGTGCGGTAACCGGTGTCAGGCTGGAAAGCCTGACCTACGACGGCCGCCGCGAAATTAGTTGCGCGGCAAACGAAAACTTGAAACGTTAGTAGCACGGAGGCCCAGCCCATGCCGGAGTTGCCGGAAGTCGAAACGATGCGGCGGGGGATCGCCGCGGTGTTGGGAAGTGTGATCGGCGACGTCGAACGCTTCGCGCCGGATTACCAGCCGATCACCATTGCCCCGGAGTGGCCGAAGTTTTGCCGGCGGCTGCGAGGGAAGCGGATCATTGGACTTTCCCGCGCCGGCAAGCGCGTCGTGCTGGATCTCTCCGGCGAACACCGGCTGGTGATCGAACCGCGGATGACGGGGCTGGTGCTGGTGGCCGAGCCGCCGAATCAGGAACACCTGCGGTTGCGCCTTTCGCTGCGCGGCGGACCCGTGTCGCACTTGATGTACTGGGACCGGCGCGGGCTTGGAACGGTGCGGTTGATGACCGTCGGCGAATTCGAGGAGCGCCTCGGGCCGGAAATGCTGGGGCCCGACGCCTTGGAGATCACGTCGACCGATCTGCGCGAGCGGCTTTGCGCAAGCCGCCGGGCGATCAAGGTCGCGCTCCTGGACCAGCGCGCCGTGGCCGGCATCGGCAATTTGTATGCGTCGGAGATTCTGCATCTGGCGCGAGTTCATCCCGCGCGGCGGTGCGACCAAGTCACGCGCATTCAGTGGGAACAGGTTCACATCGCGATGGTCAAGGTGCTGCACGAGGCGATCCTGTACGAAGGTTCGACGTTGTCCGACGGCACCTACCGCAACGCCCTTAACAAGGCCGGCGGGTATCAGAACGAGCACCGCGTGTATGATCGCGCCGAGAAGCAATGCCGTACCTGCGGCGAAGCAGAAATTGTCCGCATCGTCCAGGCGCAACGCTCGACGTTCTTCTGCCCCGCGTGCCAACCGAAACGCGCTGTGGGAATCAAGCGACGACCTCGTTGAACCGCGGAGGCGCAGAGGGGATGAGTGGCGGATGTTGGTCGGCCGCGTCAGAATAGTTGCCATGGCTGACGATGTGGAGTTCATCTCGCGGATTCACGATTCCGGCGCGGCGTTTGTCCTTGCGGCGACGGGCGGTGGGTCGATCGCGATGGGCCGGCTGCTGACGGTGCCGGGGGCTTCGCGGAGCGTGCTCGGAGCGGCGGTTCCTTATTCCCCGGCGGCGCTGCGGGCTTGGTTGCGCGCCGCGCCGGAGCATTATTGCGAGCCGGCGACTGCACGTTTGATGGCCATGGCCAGCCTGGCTCGCGCGCGGGAATACGCCGCGGCCGAAGGACTCACATCGCGCTTGTTCGGCGTCGGTTGCACGGCGAGTCTAGCCAGCGACCGGCCGAAACGCGGAGCGCATCGGGCGCATGTGGCGTGGCAATCGATCGATGCCACCGTTACGTTCTCGCTGGAATTGGAGAAGGGAGCCCGAAGCCGCGCGGAGGAAGAAGCGCTGGTCGCGGATCTCGTCTTGAATGCGATCGCCGACGGCGCGGGCATTTCGGATCGACTGGAAATGCCACTTCGAGCTTCGGAAAACATAGTGGAGCGACGCACGACGGCACCTCGCGCTTGGAGCGAACTCGTGTTTGGCGATGGCGCGCCGGTCGGTGTTGGGCCGGCGACACGTGAGGCGCCGGCGTTGTTCCCGGGCGCGTTCCACCCGATCCATGACGGACACCGCGGCATGGCGGAGGTCGCGCGGCGCAAGCTCGGGCGGCCGATCCAGTACGAACTATCGGTCCGCAACGTCGACAAGCCGCCGCTCGCCTTCACGGAAATCGAAGATCGGCTCGTGCAGTTCCGCAAAGATGAGCCGGTTTGGCTCACCGCCGCGCCGACATTTGTGGAAAAAGCCAGGCAGTTACCCGGCGCGACATTCGTGGTCGGGCTGGATACGGTCGTCCGTATCGGCGAGGCGAGGTACTACGGCGACAGTGTTCCGGCGCGCGATGCGGCGATCGGGGAACTGGCGCGGCTGGGCTGCGGATTTCTGGTGTTCGGCCGCAAGCAGGGCGATCGATTCGAAACGCTCGCCGACATGGAGTTGCCGCCGGCGTTGGAAAGACTTTGCCGCGAAGTGGCGGAAGCAGAATTCCGCGCGGATATTTCGTCGACGGAACTGCGCGGAAGGCAAGAATAGCGCTGCGACGAAACTGCTAGCAACGCTTAAGCCCAGGGAAGGCCGCAGAAGTCGACGCTGATAAGATCGACTTAGAGGGCCTTCCCTGGGCTTATCTCGAAACGCGCTGTCGTGCTGTTCACAGCCGCCTGCTTACGGCACCTGGAACGTCGACTGCGTTTTGACGATCGCGTAGTCGTCCGGGAAGGTGTGGAAGGCCTGGATGGTGAGCTGCTTATTACGGTGTTCGACATTGATATAGCTCAACGCTCCGAGGGCCATCCGGCCGCTGGAATCGAAGCGGTGGAGCATGCCGCGGCGCTTGCTATCGTGGCAGAGCTCCTGCTGGAACAGGTAAAACATCCGGGGATCGACCGGTTCCAACGAGAAATTCATTGCGTAAGTGGCGCCCCCCCGGCATTCCATCTGCTCGGTGCGGTCGCCATTGAGCCGGTAATTCATGATCCGCCGGCGCACTGGCAACGGATGATGGGCGGCCGTGGCCACCTCGGTCAGCGTGATGCCATGATAGCGCCACGTGACGACATGGCCAGCGCTCGTGATGCTGATCGTGGCCTCGTAGTCGCCCCGCTGGACGGTCCGGGTGGTGTGCACCTCGAACAACTCTGGATGCAGTGCACGTCCATAGAGATTGAAGACCAATTCCGCGACCTTGGGCCGAACCGATAACACGAGTAGTCCTCGAACTGTCTGCGCTTATCAAAGGCGTGCGACGCGCCGCCACACGTGGAGTACGTCACTACCACGAGTCGCATTATACGCAAGCCAAGCCAACGACACCAAGGGAGTTTTCAGGGTGAGGTCGACAGCAAGAAAACATTCTTCAATCCGCACTTGACAAGTGCCAATCGTCGAGTTCAAGGATCGCTCGCGAGAACGATTGCGCGCTCACGTTCTCCGCAAGACCGCTGTCGATCGCGCCGACAAATGCGGTACGATGCGCGCATGAGCGGCAATGTCGAGGAAGCCTATCAGCGTTTGTTCGCGGCCTACGGCCCGCAACATTGGTGGCCGGCGGAAACGCCGTTCGAAATGATCGTCGGCTCGGTGCTGACGCAAAACACCCACTGGTCGAACGTCGCCAAGGCCCTCGAAAACCTGCGTGAAGAAGGCCTGCTCGACGCCGCGGCGCTCCATCGATTGCCCGCGGATGAACTTGCCGAACTGATTCGGCCCGCCGGCTACTATCGGCTCAAAGCGGGGCGGCTCAAACGTCTTTTGGACCTGTTGTTCGAGCGGTTTTCCGGATCGCTCGACGAGATGTTTTCATTGTCGCTGGATGACTTGCGCGAATTGCTGCTCAGCGTGAATGGAGTCGGGCCGGAAACCGCGGATTCAATCCTGCTTTATGCGGGCGAATTCCCGACGTTCGTCGTCGATACCTACACGCACCGTGTTTTCAAACGGCACGCGTGGATCGAGGACGACGCGGACTATCACGCACTCAAGGACCACATCGAATCCGGCCTGGAACGCTCCGCGCCGCTGTTCAACGAATATCACGCCTTGCTCGTCAAAGTCGGCAAGGAACACTGCGGTCCGAAGCCGAAATGCGAAGGTTGCCCATTACAAGAACTACTGCCGCCCCGCGGACCGCACGAGCCGGCGCCGCTCGATTAAGTAGGTCAGGCTTTCCAGCCTGACGGGCACGACGCGCACTTACTTCCGTCAGGCTGGAAAGCCTGACCTACGATTAGATCCCCATGCGCGAGAGCGCATCAATCACACTGCCCAGCAATCCGGAAAGTTGCGGGTGCGTTTCTTCGAACTCGCGCGCCGCGGTAGTCAGCCGGCTGGGGAGCGCAATGTTTGATGGCTCGGGCACGCCGCCGGCTTGTTGGTGGCGCAACGTCGACTGGATTTCCTCCAGCGCCTCCGAGAGCATGGTGCGCACGTTGGCGTCCGCCGGATCGAGGCGTTCCAACTCCGCGTGGAGTTCGCCGAGGGTCTGTTTTAACTTCGCGAGGTCTTCGGTGCTCATGGATCCATTGTACGTGCGGTGTGTTTGAATACTACTTCGCGCCACCGGGCATTTCCGAGGCGCGGAGGTTGCGGAATGAGAGATCCGTCGTCGGGTCATGCCCTTGGATGATCAGCGTGCCAGCGGCGCGGCGGAGGCCTTCGCGTGGGTTGTCGCTGGCGGGGCGCGTGTCGGACCAATCGCTCACCGGGTAGCCGTTCACCCACGCGGCCATGTGAGCGCCGGAGACGATCAGCGTCATGGGGAACCAGGTGAAGTCATCGGCCGCCACCTTACGGGCTTTTTGGCGTCGATAAAACGCACCGGTGCCGAAGTCCGTCGGTTGCGTGCGATCGTCGTCCTTGTAACCGTTCTGAATCTGGCACTCATAGCCCTGCGTCACTTCGCCCGGGATGCTGCGGAAGAAGACGCCGGAGTTGAGATGTTTTCCGTTGGAGAAGACTTCAAGCTGTAACGTGAAATCGCCGAATTGCCCGGCGCTTTCGAGTTGCCCCGGGCCGTTCTTGACGTTGAGTTCTCCGGCCGGAGTGACCGAGAACACGCTGGCCTTGCCGGGATACGGTTTCCAGCCGGTGAGGTCTTTCCCATTGAAGATCGATTCCAATCCCAGCGGCTTGAGCTTGATGTTGCGGAACTCGACTTCGCCCAGGTTGAGTTGCAAGCCGATCCGTCCGCGCGGCACCGGCGCTGGGTCCGTGTAATCAAGCACCGTTTCGCCGTTGATCTTGACGACGAGATGCGCACCTTCGGCCGTGACTTCGTAGCTATGCCAGTCGCTGGTGTCGATGGCGGGCGTCGACGCCTTTTGGCGATTCACAAAACCGCCGGTGTAGAACGGGCTCAAATCCGGCGCGGCGATGTTGAGCTCGTAACAATCCTTGGCTGGCTCGGTCGGCGCGAGGGGCGTGCGGAGAAAGATGCCGGAGTTCGTCGTTTTCGGCGCGCGGAAATCGCACTTGAAGGCGTAGTCGGCGAATTCGCTCGTCGTGCAGAGCAGGCCCTTTTCCCCCTCGGTGACGCGAATCGCGCCGTCGCGGACTTCCCAGTCGGCCTGCGAGGTCTGCGTCCAGCCGTAGAGCGATTCGCCGTCGAAGAGGAGCACCCAGCCTTCGGCGAGTTCCTCCGGGGAAAGCGTGTTCAACTCCGCGCCAACCGCGCCGCGCGCCATGAGCAGACAAAGTGCTAGGCCAACCCATCGTGGGGCGGAAGGCAAGAATCGCATAGCTCGGCCGAGATTCAGAGGTGGGGGGTTCGCGCGTTTGCTCGGGACGTCCGCTGATGATACCCTGAAATCAAGCGCAGGGCACCTGCCCGGCGTGATGTTTTGAAGAGGGCTGCGGGAGGCGTCTCCGACGCCGTTTGCAGGCTGAGAATCTCGGATCGCCAACTCGACGTCAATTCCATCGGCGTCGGAGACGCCTCCCACAGGATATGCTTTAATTCAATGGTGTTGTATAAACGATAACGCAACATCGCGATCGATCTACACGCTAGGCCACTCCAATCATTCGTTGGAGGCTTTTCTCGAATTGCTTAAGGGACCCTCGATCGACGTCGTGGTCGATACCCGGACGCAGCCGTATTCTGCTTACTCACCGCACTTCACCCGCCGGCCGCTGGAAGACGCGCTCACCGCGACGGGCTTCAAATATCTGTTCCTCGGCAAGGAACTCGGCGGCCGGCCCGAGGGGAACGAGTTCTACGACGACGACGGGCGCGTGCTCTATTATCAGTTGGCGGAAACGTCGTTGTTTCTGGACGGCATCGCGCGGCTGGAGAACGGGATGGCGAACTACCGGATCGCACTCCTGTGCAGTGAAGAAGATCCGCAAGTCTGCCACCGGCAACTGCTGGTCGGCCGCGTGCTGTCGCGGCGCGGAGTGGTGATCCATCACATCCGCGGCGACGAGCGGATCGAAACCATCACGCCGGAAGCCGCGGCGGCCAAGCGCGCCCAGACGTTCTTTTCCTTCGGCGAGGACAATACGTGGAAATCTTTACGATCGGTTTTACCAAAAAAAGCGCCGCCGAGTTCTTCGAACGACTCCGCCGACACGGATTACCATTCGACGACGTAGGTTCGCAACGCGGAAATCATGCACATGGCAACAATAGAAAGAAACCACACCCAATATCCGAAGAAAAGATTTCCGTTCACATCCTTGGGAATCAACAACACCGCAATCGCAAACGCCGCGTAGAGCGGGCACATGGCGCTGAGGCGTCCGCGAAGCATCAGATCAAGCGGCGGTGCAAATGCCATCGTGGAATTGATTGCCACGACGATTGGAACAATCATTAGCCCGCGGAGGTCGACAAGCAAGACAAACGGGTGTACGAGTAAGAATGAGCCGCAAAACGTTTGCCAGCCTGTCATGGGAGTATCCCCTTGATTGGGCATAGCAAGCGTGTCGCTTACCGGTAAAGCAAAAGACGCCAAGAACAGCATCCACGCTGCCACTTGTGTGAGGTTGAGCATCTGCCAAATGCGCAGGCGCCGCGGCCGAGAAAGCTGACAGCGACGGAGTAGCGACGAAAATCTTACGATGCGGCCCACAACTGTTGACCGCCGAAAGTGCTCAGCGATTAACCGTTAGTTCGCCAGCAAATAAAACAGGGCGGCCAACGCGAATTCCGTTCGCGCCGAGCCGCCCATTCACCGGTGGAGGTGGTAAAGAAGTAGGTGGAGTAGGTAGTAGGTGGCGTAGGCGAAGTAGCCGGCAGGGAGCTTGTTGTGTCACGGTCTCCTGACCGTGACACCTGTTCGACCGAAGGTCTCCGTGGCGCATCGTCAGGCGGCGCGCTCGTGTTAGGGAGACCTTCGGTCTGGCCGGTAGCACGGTCGGGAGACCGTGCTACAACACACTCTCTTTCCTCTGCGTCTCCGCGCCTCTGCGGTTAGCCGGAACCAACCCTACTGAAACAACTGCGGCGCGAACTCATTGAGATAATTCCGCCAGTTGATCCACGTGTGGCCGCCGGTGCTTTCGACGAAGACCGGGTTGAAGCCGTGCTTCTTGAACAGGTCGACGGTTTCCTTGGTGCGCGGCATGAGGAAATCGTCTGTGCCGGTGTTGAGCCAGAGGAGTTTCAGGCCTTCCTTGCCGGACGCGCTGGCGAGGGCGGCTTCGTTTTCTTTTTCCCATTCGGCGGCGTTGCGCAGAAAGACGCCGGAGCTAAACACGCCGACGTAGGCGTAGTCGTCGATGTTCTTGAGCGCGACGTTCAATGTCTGCGCGCCTCCCATCGAGAGACCCGCGATGGCCCGGTCCTTGCGATCGGTCAGCACCCGGTAATTCTTTTCAATGTAGGGACGGATATCGTTGGCGAAATCGCTTTCGAAATCGTTGGCGCCGAGGCTGGGACGGCCATCGGTGGATGGGGGCGGCGGCGCGCCGAAGCTGAACGGGCCAGTGTGCCCGGCCGGCATCACGACGATCATCGGCTTCGCTTTGCCGGAAGCAATCAGGCTGTCGAGAATGAAATTCGCGCGGCCGACCGAGGTCCACGAATCGTCGCAGTCACCGGCGCCATGCAGCAGATAGAACACCGGGTATTTATCGGAGCCGTTTTCATAGCCCGGCGGCGTGTAGATGTGCATGCGACGGGTGCGGCCGAGCGCGGTCGAGTCGTAATTTACGCGGGCCACGGCGCCGTGCGGCACGCCCTTGGCGTCCATGAAGTCCGAGCCCGGTACATGGACGAGGCTCCAGACGTTGCCGTTCGACTCGCTGACGCTCTGATTTTTCGGATCGACGACGTTCACGCCGTCCACTTCGATCGTGTAGCGATACGCGCCTGGGTCGATCGGCCCGAGCGTGACTTCCCAGACGTCGTTTTCGCCTTTCTTAAGCCCGCGCTCGCCGGGGTCGCCGGGCATGTCGCCGGCGTTGAGTCGCACTTCATCCGCCTTGGGCGCATGAATACGGAATGAGACGCGGCGATCTTCATGCACTTCGGGCGATAACACGTAGGGACCTCGCGGGCCGCCGAAGCGTCGCGGCGGCGGATTGGCAGGGGGCTGCTCAGTCTTTTCCTGGGCGAAGGCGTCGGCCGAGAGGGCGAAGAATGTGACGGCCGCGAACAATAGTTTCGCGAGCCAGAATCGGGAAAGGGACATGATCGAACTCCAGGGCGGCGATGGGTGAGGGCGCTAAAGGCGTTTTGCGTTTATTCACACGACGTGGGTGCCTGGGGCTGGGGCGGTCGATGGAGTCGACCAAGTCGAAACGACTGGGGCATCGTGGCGATTTGTTGGTCAGTTTGACTAAGCCCCAGTAAGTTGGACCATGGTGACCGCGAAACAAGTGCCCCTGCCCCAGGCACCCGCCGTTTTAGTTGATCCGAAATAAGTTATGGACAAACCAAGCGTGTTTCTTACCTCTCGGCGATGCGGCTGAGTCCGTCCAGCAGCGCGGTGATTTCTGATTGCTTGAATAGTGCGGCGATCTGCTGCCGCATGAGGTCGCTGATCTTCCAAAGTCGTTGATACGTTTTACGCCCTTTGGTGGTGAGGGTCACGCTGCGGGCGCGGCCGTCGGTCGGGTGGGGGCGTCGCGCGACGAGACCCTGCTTCTCCAGCAGCACCAGCATCGCGCGGATGGTATTGGGATCGGACGACGCGCGTCGACCGAGCTCCTGCTGGGTGATTTGGTCTCCTTCGGCGAGGATCGACAGCAAGACGAATTGATCCGCCGTCACGCCTCCTTTGGCGAACTGCGCGTCGGCCTGGCGATGCATCGCCCAATAGGCCCGGCGCAGCCCCATCGCGATCTCATGTCCCCGGTCCAAGTCGCCACCCCCGCCAGTTACGACGTATACGTACCAGTTGTAACCGCGAAGTCTAACCAGGGTTTCGCAGGTTGGCAAGAATTTTTTTGGGGCGAATTGCGCGCCGCTTATCCGTCGCCGACTGTGGGAGGCGTCTCCGACGCCGATGGAGTAGTCGCGTAACTTCCTATGAGGTCGCTTCGCTGATCCGCGACGATTCATCGGCGTCGGAGACGCCTCCCACAGATTTCACCTGCAATTCCGCCCACGCGCCGCTCCGGGCTGAGCGGAGTACCGCGGCAGTCCAGTCGTGCGTGGCGAGCGCGCAAGACGCTGGCGACACCGTCGGTTCACGGGTGAGAATCGCGTCGATGAACGCGCGATTCGGGTCGCTGTCCGACAGCAAGTCTGGCACCGGCTCGAGGGCGTTGTTCTTCGCGCGGAACAGATGCGGGTCGTAAAACTTCTCGCTGCGCAACAACAGGTCGGCGTCGCGGCAGTGGAAGGTGATCTCCTCGCGCCAATGATTCGCATCTCCGACGAAGTGCGCAACGAGTTGTACGCCGTCGGCAAACTGCGCGATCGCGCGCGTGACGATTTCCACACGGCTCTCGCGTTGGTCGCTGAACGCCAACACGCGCTGCGCCGTCTGGCCGGTGACGTAGTGAACGATATCAATCTGATGGCTGCCGGCGTCGCCGAAGTAGCCGGCGCCGAGCGCTGGGTCGTCGCGCCAGGTGCCGCGGATGGTCTGATGCCAGCGCTCGCAGACAAAGACATGAATCTCGCGCAGCGGCCCGTACCACTCGGCGCGCTCGGTCAGTTCGCGGCGCGCGGTGCGATAGGCCGCCATGTACCGGCGCTGATAAGAAACAGAAAGAATGCGACCAAGTTCTGCGCTACGTTCGGCGAGCCGCGCGATCCGTTCCCGCTCCGGCGCAAGCGGCTTCTCGCAAAGCACATCGACGCCGCGTTCCAGGGCCGCGGTCGCCTGGTCGAAATGCAGTCCGGTCGGCGTGCAGATGACGACGCCGTCGACCGGATGTCGGCTGAGCAGCATGGCCAGTCCGTCGGTCGTGGCCACGGCCGTCGACGCGAGTTGGCTGCGCAACATTTCTGCCGTGGCCTGGTGAGCATCGGCGACATAGACGAGCTGCACGCGCTGGTCGGCTTTTAACCGCTGGGCATGCAACCTCCCGACCGCGCCGCAACCAAGCAATCCGATTCGAATCCGTCGTTCGGCCATCGGTTCGGTAGCTCCCCTGCGGAATTCTTGGATATCCGCCTCTGAATGTAGTGTTGAAGTCGATTGCACGGGTCACGAACCGCGCGGCAACGACGAAGCTCCTCGTTCGGATATACCCCCTTTGAGTGATGCCACGATGCGCCGCGATTTGCCCGTCCATACGCTAAAGTTGACAGTGGATAGCGCGCTGAATAAGCTAATCCTAACGAGTGGTACGCAGCCCGAAACGGGGGGGTTGAACATTCATTGGTAGCTAGCCCGAGGGGCTAGTGACTCCTCCGTAGCCATGTACCGGATTCGACCCGTTATCTTGCTCTCCGCGAACGTCGCGGAAAGGCGTGAGCAAGCCGCCTTGAGTGTTCTCGGTCGCTTAGTGTTGCCGTCTAGTCCTACGTAACGCAGTGCGATTTCTCGCCGTCTACTTAATTTCCGTAGGCGGTACGAATCGCGG